>DAOWOC010000248.1 GCA_030642225.1 Deltaproteobacteria bacterium | reverse complement strand
CATATTCATAATTATTTTTCCTTACTCCAGGCACTGCCGGCTCAAGACACTGATTGGTTGCCTTATTTCAATTCTATCGCCTCAGAAACGAAATGCATGTAATTATGAATAATAAATTTATAACACTAATAATCTCTTTAACAGTAGGTGTTTTATGTAATCCACTGGCGGTGATGTCACAGGCGGATACGATTTATCTTGAGGAGATACTCGTAGAAGCAAAAAAAGCTGATGACATACTAAAAACAAATATCAGCGGTAAAACACTTGAACTGGAGAATCCGCATGATGTCGGGGAGATTTTCAAAAGGCAAGCGGGGTTTGGTGTGATAAAAAGGGGTAATTATGCCATGGAGCCGGTTCTGAGGGGTTTTAAATATGAACAATTAAATGTGCAGTTCAATGGCGGAAGCACAAGCACCAATGCCTGCCCAAACCGTATGGATCCTGCAATATCCCAGATAGCTCCGGAGGATATTGAGAAGGTTGAAGTTATCAAAGGGCCTTATAGCGTGAGGTTTGGCCCATCTACCGGGGGTGTTTTGAATATTATTACAAAACGTCCTGAAAAATCTGAAAAACTCAAAGTGTCAGGCGCAGTGGATGGAGGATACCAGACAAACGGCTCGAATTATTTTGGAGGACTTAGTCTGATGCTGGTTGATAAAGGCTATGATGTGTTGTTTGATGCAGGATATAAGAATTTTGGGAATTATAAAAGCGGATCAGGCGAAGAGATCCCATCTTCATTCAACAGGTTTGGGTATTCTTTTAAGTTTGGATTAAATCCGGCAGATAACCATCGTATCCAGATAAGCTGGAACCAGGGATTTGCAAAAGATATTTTACATGCCGGCCTGCCAATGGATGCCGATAAAGACAACTCCAGCATGCTCGCCATAGACTACCAGGGAAGTAATTTGTCAAAATCTGTTTTTTTATTAAAAGCAAAGATATTCGGTTCGTATGTAGATCATGAAATGTCGAATAAACTGCGCCCTAATTATAAAATAGTTCATGCTGTCACTCCTGTAACTGCATGGGTGTATGGCGGCAGGACTGAGCTTGGAATAAAAGCATCTGAAAACGATTTGATGTATGTTGGTATTGATTACAAACATGTTGGGAAAGATGGCACACGTACCAGGGAAATCTATAAAAATGCTTGTACCGGTGCAGTTTATGATCCTCCTGTAATAAAAAAAGACCTGGTATGGCAGGATTCAAAGAAGAATGACCTGGGATTGTTTTTTGAAAATAAATATGAGGTAAATCATTCTCTTCTATGGTTACTGGGGGTAAGATTGGACCATATAACATATGCAATTGATGACCCGGCTCCTGATTTTATGGAATTATATGATAATGATGTCCAGCCTGGCAATGACCTGAATATTAGCGTGAATACATCATTAACATGGGAGGTTACCGGGAGTATTGAGATTCAATGGGCTGCAGGCAGGGGTGTGAGATCTCCAGAGTTAACTGAACTTTTTATCAATCATTTTAATGTCGGAATGGATGCCTATGAATATGTCGGTGATCCACACCTGAAACCGGAAACGAATTATCAGACAGACATCAGGGTAGAAAAAAGATGGAAATCGGCAACTTTATACGGTGACATATTTTATTCATACATGACCAATTATATCACTGCAAAGGTAGATACGACACTTCCAAGGAAATTCCTGCCTTGTAAAGATCCAAAGTTTGCTAAAAGATTTACAAATATAGATGAAGCATACAGATTTGGCTTCGAAGCAGGATTTGATATAAGGTTTCTGGAGAAATTCAGGTATAATATTAATGCTGCTTATACTTTTGCACAGAATAAATCGTGGGATGAGCCCTTGTCTGAGATCCCTCCGTTTGCAATTAATTCTTCCCTGGGCTATTTTACAGAAAAGATTACGGCAGATGTAAAAGTTAGAATTGATGCAGCGCAAAACAGGATATCAGAAAGCTTTGATGAGTCGACAACCCCCGGTTTTGCAGTCTTCGATTTTTTTTTTTCATATGAGCCACTCAAGATGCTTGAATTACAATTTGCTGTTACTAACATTTTTAATAAGAATTATGTGGACCATCTGAGTCGCCCATATAAGAATTTGAACGAACAAAGCTTGTATTATGAACCGGGCAGGAGCTTTAATTTTGGAGTTAAATTTAAGTTTTAAATAACTTCTTAACTTAAATAATTAATTTTACAAATTGCGCAAATGCATTAATATATTGATATGAAGAAAAACAAAACAGACCTTAGCAGGCGCCAGTTTTTAATATCAGGTGCTGTGGCAGTTACTGCCATGGCTGCCGTTGGTGCCGGAGTTGGCATTATTCAGAAAGTAAGAGGTAAAGATATTCGAAGGCAGGATTTTCTGAGGCCGCCCGGTGCAATAGCTGAATGCAATTTTATTTACGGTTGCATTAAATGTGGATTATGTGTTCAGATATGTCCTGTTTCCGCCATAAAGCTTGCCGGTATTAATGAAGGATTATCTTATGGCACCCCATATCTTGATGTCAGGGAACAGGCCTGTGATTTTTCATGCGATTCATTGCAATGTGTTGAGACCTGCCCGACTGCAGTGTTGGATTTTAATCAATTCAAAGAAGCTGGTGCAAACGCAATTGGGGAATATGAAAAAGACAGGGATGTTACTGATCCGGGTTATAACCCTTTCCGGGTGCAAATAGAAGCTATGAAGGAAGCTGTAATAATGGGCATCGCTAAGGTGAATGAAAATACTTGCCTTGCTATAAAAGGAGAAGGGTTTAAAGGTACACCCCGCGGCCCTGACTTTGATGGAGTATACAGATATCCAAACAGGGGCAGGGGAAAAGGGAAAGGTTTGGGTAGAGGTGAAGGAAGAGGTGAAGGAAGGGGTGAAGGAAGAGGTGAAGGAAGAGGTGAAGGAAGAGGTGAAGGAAGAGGTGAAGGAAGAGGTGAAGGAAGAGGTGTAGCTGGAGATGGGAACTTTAGCGGCGGTG
>DAOWOC010000005.1 GCA_030642225.1 Deltaproteobacteria bacterium | reverse complement strand
GTATTTGATGATAAGGATGATGAAGATAATTTTGACTTTGAGGAATCATTACTGGTTTACGCAAAATATTTTGAGGCGGCTCAGCATCTTGGCATGATGCCCCTGCTCGATAAAGATGTATTTACAAAAGGGATTAATGAAACAAAGGAACACCCCGATAACATGCAGGAACAGGAGATAAATGTAGGATTGTTTGAACTTTTGAACGCATTTAAAAAACTCCTGTCAGAAAAATCAGATATACCGGTTATAGAAATAAGAACAGAGGCTATTTCATTAAGACAACGCATGTCCGAGGTGCTTGATATATGTAATGGGAGTATGAATATACCTTTTACAACCCTTTTTCAAACCATTACTACACGCAGAATGTTTGTATATACATTTCTTGCGCTCCTTGAACTTGTTAAAAAAGGATTCCTTGCCCCTTTTGAAAGGGGAGGGGAAATATATCTTAAGGCGTTTCATTAAAGATAAAATTACAGGTTTTTATCCATATGCAGGACATTAAATCAATTATTGAGGCCATAATATTTGCTTCGGATGACCCTGTCGATTTAGATAGCATAAAAAAAATTCTTTCATCATGGGAGGCTGAAATTATTTCTCATGCCTTAGCTTCCCTTGAAGAGGAATATGAATCAGGCGGTCATGGGATTTATTTGGCAAATGTGGCAGGAGGATATCAATTCCGCACAAAGCCCGAAATGAGTGTATGGATAACCTGTCTTAAAGAGAACCCGCCGGCGCGTCTTTCCAAGGCAGCCCTTGAGACACTTGCAATAGTTGCCTACAAACAGCCGGTAATGCGATTGGAAGTCGAAGAAATAAGGGGCGTGGATGTGGGATGGATAATACGTCAGCTTCTTGAAAAAGGGCTTGTGCGAATTATCGGCAGGCACCCCGGGCCTGGCCGAGCACTTATGTATGGAACAACAAAAAAATTTCTAAAAATATTCAATCTTAATGATATTTCATCCTTGCCATCCCTGGAAGAGATGGAAAAAATGGATTTAAGCTAAGGTTGATATGCAGGAACGTATACAAAAATTTATTTCAAGGGCCGGAGTCGCATCAAGGAGAAAAGCCGAGAAGATGATCCAGGAAGGCAGGATAAAAATCAACGGGCAAATTATCCTTGAACCCGGACATAAAATAGACCCTGTAAAAGATAATGTTGTTGTGGACGGGCTTAAAATTAAGCCCGTCCACAACATGGAATATGTTCTTTTATATAAACCGGCAGGGTTTGTTACAACCATGCATGACCCACAGGGGAGGCCTACAGTAAAGGATCTGATTATGGATATCCCTGTGCGTCTTTATCCGGTTGGAAGACTTGATTTTAATACATTGGGGCTGCTTCTTATGACCAATGACGGTGATATGGCAAATCATCTTCTTCACCCGCGTTATGAGATTGAAAAGGTCTATGAAGTTATTGTAAAAGGGTTGATAAAACCCTTACAGATTAAATCTTTGCGTAATGGCGTAATCATGAAGGGTGACCCCAGAGCCACTGCACCGGCAAAAGTAATACTAAAACAAAATAAAGGTAAGATTGCAAAATTTCACATAACCATACATGAAGGCAGAAACCGTCAGATAAGACGCATGTGTACGGCTGTGGGGCTTAAAGTCGCAGGATTAACGCGGATCAGATATGGTTGTCTTACAATAAAAGAACTTGAGCCCGGTCAATATCGAAGGCTGACACCGCTTGAAATTAAAAGATTAAAAAAAGATGCAAGTTTAGTATCATAAGTAACTTGATATTTCTATTTTAAAAAAAGGAAACAGGATTAATGGATATTGATGTCAATCTTTCTGATATAAAGGATAAATCTCCATTTGGACAGCCTCCTCTTAGAAAAAATAAAAACTGGCGGTTTAACCCATCTGTAAAATTTATTGTTATTTTGGTTTTATCCCTTAGCATACTGGTATTTGCAGGATATTTTTCAGGTCTGCTTCAAAAGCCGGGACATGCTGTTTATCTTGTCAAGCGTATTATCCAGGGCAAGGGCGCCCATTTTATCCCAATGGCACTGGATGAGGTGACAATCTCTGTAGAAGACATGGAATATCAGTGCCGTAATAAAGAAACAATAGACATCCATCCTGATAAATCTTTTTTTATAAAAGAGCTTAAAACCGATGGGTGGCGTTCATCAAAGTTTAAGATTTTATGCAATGAATTTGGTGAGTTGGATTTTTTTAAAAAAATAATTGTACTCTCCAAAGTTCAGGCAAAAAAGTCTTTTTTTGTTCCAAAGATTTATACCTTCAAGGTTATATGGGATAAAGATGAGATAGGCGGCTTTAATATCAAATCACACTATCTTGTTGATGATTTTATATCATTTGCCAGGAAAGCTGCGACACCGGAAGAAAAAATTGAATATTACAGGTTTGCCCTTTCCATTGATCAGGATAATGAAACCATTATGTTAGGGCTGGCAGAGGCATTATCCAGCGTCGGTAAAAACAAAGGGGCTATATCTGTTTACAGCAAACTTATTATGCATAAACCAAAAAAGGAATATATCAAACCCCTTGTTAATTTATATATATCCGGCAAAAGATACAAAAATGCCATAAAATATCAGAAACTGTTAGTAAAGGTTACAGGAGATTTGGGCGAGCAGGAGATTTTATCCCGGCTTTATGAAAAAAAAGGAGATTTTAAAAAGGCTCTAAATGAATATAAAATTATAGCATCTAAGCAAGGGGATGAGGTCTCAGCATCAATCTGTAAAAAAATAGCCTTTTTATGCGTTAAGACAAAATCTTTAAAACAGGCGGCCATTTATTATGAAAAGGCGCTTAAAAGAGACCCTTCTGATATAAATTTACATTATAATCTGGCTGAAATTTATGGTGCACTTGGCAGAAAAGATGTCATGGCGAGGCATCTTGAGAAGATTGTTAAGGCATCATCAGGTGATATTAATGCGCTCATGAAACTCGTGAATTATGTTGAGGCTGACAAACAATACTTCAAGGTTATAAAGCTTCTTAAACCAATGCTCAAAAAGAGGCCAAAGGATCAAAATTTACGCATAAAATATATCAACAGCCTGGAAAAAACAGGGCAAACCAGCGAGGCTGTAAAACAATATCAGCTTTTACTTAAGGCCGGTTCAAAAAATAAAATTGGTTGGTTTAACCTTGGTGTACTTTTAAAAAATAAAAAGAGGTATAAAGAATCTATAAATGCATTTATGCAGGTCTTAAAATTAAATGCCAAGGATGTAAATGCACGAAAACACCTGATTGATATATATCAGAAACAAAAAAACGCAGGTGCCGCAGCAACCCAGGCATTACGTATTTTAGATATATCTCCTCAGGAAAAGCCTTTTTATCAAATGATTTTTGAATATTATAAATCAAAAGACAAACATCAAAAAATAATAAATTTAATGAATAAGGGGATTAAAAATTATCCGGTGGAAAAAAATTTTTATATCTACAGGGCATATGCAAATATCAAATTAAAAAATCATAAAGCAGCAATCTTTGATTTTGAAAAGGCTGCAAAGCTTTCTCCTAAAGATGTGCAGATTATGGAACAAATCGCAGTGCTTCTTGAAAAGACAGGTAAGTTGGAAAAGGCCATGGAAAAATATAAGCAATTAATAAAAATAAGACCTGGCAAGGAACTCTATAAAGAAAAATATTTACGATTGAGAATAGAGACCATTAAATAATTATGTTGCAATATAATTATTTAATGATTTCATGAAATCATTAAAAATATCAGGGAGTGAAAAAATGGAGGGGAATATGAGCGAAATAATAGAGGATAAAAGACTGATTACGATAAAACCGGACAAGGATATCATCAAACCGATGGCCGAAGAATTCCGCGATGAACTTCTTAAAGTGGCGCAAGACAATAATAAAAATTTTAAAATAGACTTAACAGACGTTAAAGAGGTAGATCAAGTCGGCATTAGCATACTTGTTGCATTCCATAATCTTTTAAAAGACAATGGAAATGAACTCAGCATAGTTAATGTGTCGGATAATGTACATAAACTCTTTAAGCGTTTGCGTCTTGATGTTAAATTTAATATTGTTTGATCTTATTGAATTTTAAGACTTTTTACAAAAAAAATAAATTAAAAATTTCAGTAAAGATAACAAGTCATAAAATCACAATTTTTTTATTTTTTCTATGATAGAAATTACAATACAAGAACAAAAGGCACTTTTTCAATTGATTCTGGACAAGACCGGAATTTTTTATGGAAAGGACAAGGCTTATCTTATTGAAAGTAAATTGCAACCATTACTTAAGAAACATGAGTTTCCCAGCTTCAGTGAGTTATATAATAAAATCATTTCAGATAAGACACGGTATTTTGAACGTGAGTTGGTGGAAGCTGTCACAAATAATGAAACATTATTTTTTAGGGATACTTCACCATTTAACCTCTTGCAGCATAAAATTATACCTGACCTGATTGATCAAAAGATGAAAGAACCATTAACCGGCAAAAAAAAATCAATAAAAATATGGAGCGCCGGATGTTCAACAGGTCAGGAGATTTATAGTATTGCCATTGTATTGAAGGAACTTTTTTTAAGTCCCATTACCTTTGATATCAGTATACTTGGGACAGACATATCAAATATAGCGCTTAAAAGCGCCCAAAAAGGCGAATATTCCGAGTTGGAGGTGAGCCGTGGTGTGCCGGAAAAAATTCTGCAAAAATTTTTTTATAAAAAAAATAATCTTTACTGTATTAATGATAATGTAAAGGAACATGTTTCTTTTAAACAATTGAATTTACTCGATCCTTTTTTTGGTTTAGGTTCTTTTGATATTGTTTTTTGCAGAAATGTTGCAATATATTTTACTCTTCAGGAACGTAAAGAACTTTTTAAAAAGATTGCAGGTATCATTAAGCCTGGAGGTTATCTGATTATAGGTTCATCGGAAAATATTACAAAATTAACCTCAGGTTTTGAAGCTAAAAGATATTTAAAGACACTTTGTTACAGGCATCATATGTCATAATACAAATAAGGCGTTAAAATAAAATTATTAACTTCTATCTATTGGAATCAGGCGTAATAATTGAACTTAAACAAAACCATCGGGATAATGTCCGACAGCCATGGGAATCCTGAATCTATTGAAAAGGCCGTATTGTTTTTTAAAAAAAACAGGGTTGAACAGATATTTCATCTTGGTGATATTTGTGATTCACAGATTTCTGATACAGCCGATGAATGCGTCAATATAATTATAAAAAATGATATCAAGGCAATAAAAGGGAATAATGACCATGCTGTTGTCGTCAATAATGTAAATGAATATGGACACAATATTACACAGAAAACATTAAATTTTCTGCAATCCCTTCCTTTTATTTTAGAATATAAAACATATATTTTTACTCACTCCCTTCCTTTTATTAGTGAGCTCGGACTTTCCGCCATGATAGGTTCAATGAATCGTGAAAAAGTTGAATATTTTTTTAATACTACAAATTATGACATCCTTTTCAGGGGACATGCCCACACACCCGGTATTTATTTATTTAAAGATTCAAAAACAAAAAAGATTAAATTAGAACCGGACAGTGATTACAATCTGTCAGAATCATGCCGTTATGTAGTAACCTGCGGGGCATTAGCAAATGGATTATGTCTTATATGGCACAGGGATAAAAAAACTATAAGATGCATTTCATTGAATAATTAAACTATCTTTAGCTTGATTTTTTATTTTAAAACATATACATAAAACGAGTTTAAAAATCATTAAAATATTTAATCAGCAGTTATTTGATGAGTAAAATTATACTTTATGCAGTTTTATTATTGATTCCGATAATACCCACATTTTGGGCTATTATCGATGTTTCAAGACGCAAGTTTGACAATATTTTACTGCAACTGATCTGGCTTGGTATTATTACTATTTTGCCTTTTTTCGGTGCTGTTGGATATTTTGTGTGGTTAAAATTCAGGCGAGGAAATCTTTTAGCCTTATTATAAAAGATTCAGGGGAAAAATAATGGCGCAAATTCTTAAAATAAATGAATTGATCTCTTTTTTCACAGCATTATCAAAGTATGATAATGTTGCGGATAATACAAAAAAGGTTTTTGCATTAGATAACATAATGAATGAAAAAAACAGCGAGTTGCTGTTTGAATGTAAGAAAGGTCCTTTATGTCAGCTTTGCAAAATTAATCATGATTGTCCTAAATTTATTAAATAATCTTTTAAAATGTGTAAAATAGCGATGAATAAAACTGCCCATGATTTATATATGAAAAATTATAAATTATTTCAGGAACATTCTCAGAATTATATTGAAATGGCCTTTACAGCAGACAGGAGGAAGAGAATAAAAAATCCTGATGGTTATGGGAAGCGAACCGGTCAATGTGGAGATACGATAGAATTTTTTTTGCTCGTTGCCGAGGATTGTATTCATAGTATATTGTTTGAAATTGACGGATGTGTAAATACAATTGCTTGTGCGAATACCGTAGCTTGCCTCGCAGAAGGAAAAACCATCAAAAACGCATGGGATATAACTTCTGATGATATTATTAATTACCTGGGAACCTTGCCTGCTGAACAAACCCATTGTGCTGAATTAGCTGTAGGCGCATTTTATAAGGCTCTTTCTAATTATCAAAAACTTAAACGTTCTCCTTTGAAAAAAATTTACGGGAAAATGTAAGTTGTGAGATAATGTATGCCAAAGTTGAAACAGCCATATCCAATACAAACATCAGACGGTTTTGTAGCGCTTACCCCTTCTCTTCTAACCATGAGTACAAATCATGTTATCAGCTGGCTTATTGGATATGAACCAAAACCAGGTGATCCTTTTCCTTTAGATAAGCTTTTTTGTGAAAAGGAGTTGATGGAAGTGAAATCTGTAATAAATCATACTATAAAAAGCGGACAACCCACAACAAACCTGAAAGCAGAACTTTTATATAATGATGCCGGTGAATTTTTATGCGGTTATTCTGTGTATCCTGTTTTTAATTCAAATCGGATCATTACAGGTGTAATTCTCTGTTTTGAAAAAGCACAAAAACAGATATCTCTTTATAATTTACAAGAACATTATAATCTCATGGATGAACTGCCCGAAGGGCTGTTTACCATAACAACCAGCTGGCAAATTTCATTTTTTAATAAAACTGCTGAAAAAATTACAGGTTATAAATGTAAGGAAGTAATAGGAAAAAAATGCTGGGAAGTTTTCAGGTCAGATATTTGTAAAAATTTATGCCCTTTGCATAAAACCTTAAATAATGCCCGGACTTATATAAACCAGGAGATAAAAATATTTAACAAAGATGGCACAAGGCAGACTATTCTGGCAAATACAAGTGTACTTAAGGATAATTTCGGATTAATTTCAGGAGCTGTAGAAACATTTATCCCTATTCAACAAGAGATATATCTCTTAGATACAGTAAAATACCACCACTCATTTGAAAATATTATCGGAAAAAGTGAAAAGATGCAGCGTCTGTTTACCATGCTGCCCGATATAGCAGAAAGTGATGCAAATGTCCTGATATGCGGAGAAAGCGGAACAGGTAAAGATCTTGTTGCTAAAGCAATTCATACCCATTCTATGCGTTCAAAAGGACCTTATGTTGCTGTTAACTGTTCAGCCTTTGCTGAAAGTTTGCTGGAATCTGAGCTTTTTGGTCATGAAAAATCAGCATTTACAGGAGCTGACCGTTTAAAAATCGGCAGATTTGAAATGGCCAAAGCCGGGACTTTATTCCTTGATGAAATAGGGGAGCTTAAACCTGCATTACAGGTAAAATTGCTTCGCGTTCTTGATCAGAGAGAATTTGAACGTGTAGGGGGAACACAATCTGTTTTAATGGAAGCCCGTATCATTAGTGCCACTAATAAGAATTTGCCCGAAGCCATTAGAAATAAAACATTCAGGGAAGATTTTTACTATCGGCTGCGCACTGTTTCTTTGACCTTGCCGCCACTTCGGGAAAAAAAAGAAGATATCCCTTTACTTGTCACCCATTTTATAAAACTGCTTAACAAAAAGTATAATAAAAGAATCCGCTCTGTTGATACAAAAGTAATGCGATTCTTTCAGCAATATGATTTCCCGGGAAATATCAGAGAACTGGAACAAATGATAGAACATGCCTTTGTTTTTGCCAAAGGCCCCGTTATATTTTTAAGCAGTCTGCCAGATTTCAAAGAGTTTAATATAGCAAAATCAGAACACAAAATAACTTCCCCCAAAGTTATATTTACTAATAAAAAACCTGACAAAGAAGCAATTCTGCATGCACTTTCACTTAGCAATGGTAATCGGCAAAAAACAGCTGACCTTTTATCCGTAAGCCGAACATCTCTATGGCGACTTATTAAAAAATTGGAACTGGGATAAAAACGTTTCAACTGTTTCAGATGTTTCGGATGTTTCGGATGTTTCAATATATTGCCATAACCGTCTCTTGAATCCATAACTATTTAAAATTCAAACGGTTTTTGTTGTTTTTTTAAACAAATCAAACGGTTTATCTGTTTCATTTTTTGTTAAATAAATAAAATATTATATAAAATGCTCATATTTTTCTTAAATATTTTTCTTGTACCATATTTACACTAAAAACTTATATTATATCAGGTAGTTACGACTTGGCATGCAATTTGCTGTAGCTT
This sequence comes from Deltaproteobacteria bacterium, assembly GCA_030642225.1. GTDB lineage: Bacteria > Desulfobacterota > DAOWOC01 > DAOWOC01 > DAOWOC01 > DAOWOC01. The sequence goes on along the minus strand of DAOWOC010000005.1, from coordinate 4,128 downwards.
TGACAGTAATGTTATTTTTTCAGATTTAAGGATTAAAGCCAAACAACTTCGGTTTGCCGGTTTTACTGGTAAATAATATCAAAGGAGAATAAAGATGAACTCTCAGGTTGAAGTCATAGATGAAATTCTGGAATGTTATCCGGAAAAACCCGAATATCTGATTTTTTTATTGCAGGATATCCAGTCTGCTTATGGATACATATCCCCTGAATCAATGCAGGCAGTATCAGACTACGCAGGCGTACCAATAACCCAGGTATATTCTGTAGCCACTTTTTATCAATCATTTCGTTTAGAACCAAAGGGTGAACACGAATTACGAGTCTGTCTTGGCACGGCCTGTTATTTAAAAGGCGGGCAGCGTATTGTTGAGGAACTTGAACGAAAATTAAATATTAAAGCCGGAGAAACCACAGAAGACATGATCTATACCTTAGATACGGTAAATTGTGTTGGTGCATGCGCTTTATCACCTGTTATGATGGTTGATGATAAATATGAAACAAATCTTACGGCAGGAAAAGTTAACAAAATATTAAAAAATATTGAAACGGAATAAACCGGGATTAGGAGAAAAAAATGACTAATGAAAACACCGCATTGAATACGAAAATAAATAGCGGACGTCTTAATTCCCATGAAGATTTAAACGCGTTAAGACAGCAAATTATTGACAAGCATGATCCAACTAAATTAGAGGTGTTGGTCTGTCATGGGACAGGATGTATTGCAAATGGTAGTATGGAAGTTTCGGAAACCTTTAAAAAAATTTGTGAAACATCCGGTATTGATGTTAAAATTAAGCCTAATATTAAAACAACTGGTTGTCAGGGATTTTGTTCCAGAGGTCCCCTTGTTTTAATAAATCCACAGGGTATTTTTTATCAAAGAGTCAAACCCAAAGATGTTGAAGAGATTATTCAAAAAACCATTATTAATAACGAGCCCGTAGAACGCTTATTATACAAAGATCCAAAAACAGGGGAACCAATTAAAACTGAAAATGAAATTCCTTTTTATAACCTTCAGGAGCGCATTGTATTACATAACATCGGGAAGATAGATCCTACTGATATAAATGATAAGATCGCTGCAGGCGGTTATCAGGCTCTTGCAAAGGCCTTAACTACTATGACTCCAAAAGATGTTGTCACAGAAATTACAAAATCAGGCTTAAGAGGGCGAGGTGGTGCAGGGTTCCCAACTGGCCGCAAATGGCAGGGAGCATTAAAGGCTGTTGATAAAAAGGGCGGGCCTGTATATGTCGTTGTTAATGGTGATGAAGGTGATCCAGGTGCGTTTATGGATTGTGCGATCATGGAAGGCGACCCTCACGCAGTTCTGGAAGGTTTGATCCTTGGAGCTTATGCCTTGGGCTCAAACAATGGTTATCTGTATATCAGAGCAGAATATCCTCTTGCAGTCAAGCATTTGGAAATGGCCATGGCCCAGGCAAGAGAGTTAGGTCTTCTCGGTGAAAATATCTTAAATTCAGGTTTTTCCTTTGATGCTCGAATTAATCGTGGAGCAGGCGCTTTTGTGTGCGGCGAATCCACAGCACTTTTTACCTCTATTGAGGGAAAAGCAGGGACGCCACGTCCTAAATATGTCCGCTCTGTTGAAGAAGGCCTTTGGGGAAGACCTACAGTTTTAAACAATGTTGAAACATGGGCCAATGTTCCTCTTATTATTGATAAAGGGGCTGACTGGTATTCAAAGCTTGGGGTTCTCAACAATACTGGAACCAAGGTATTTTGTCTTGTTGGTAAGGTCAATAATGTTGGTCTTGTAGAAGTACCTATGGGTACCCCTTTATCAAAGATAGTAGAAGATATCGGCGGAGGAGTCCCAAACGGAAAACCCTTTAAGGCCGTACAAACCGGTGGGCCTTCCGGTGGATGTATTCCTTATAAGCTGAAGGATCTTGCTGTTGATTTTGATTCTTTAACCAAGGCAGGTGCCATGATGGGTTCAGGCGCAATGATTGTTATGGATGATCGTGATTGCGTGGTAGATGTAGCCCTGTATTTTTTAAGATTTCTCGAAGAAGAGTCATGTGGCAAATGCATCCCCTGTCGTTTAGGTCTTTCCAGAATGAAGGAAATCCTGGATACTTTTTCACATGGAAAGGGCAGTGAAAAAGATATTGATGATCTTATAAGTCTTGCTAAAGCTATTCAGGATGGAGCCTTATGTGCCCTTGGAACCAGTGCTCCCAATCCTTGTCTTACTACCATCAAATTTTTTAAAGAAGAATATCTTGCTCATATAAATGAGCAAAGATGTCCTGCCGGTGTATGTAAAGATCTTATTACATATTCTATTGATCCTGATGCATGTACAGGATGCGGAAGTTGTGCCCGTCACTGTCCTCAAAATTGCATAAGCGGTGAAAAGAAAAAGGTTCATGTCATTGATACACAAAATTGTATCAGATGCGGTATTTGTATGGATACATGTAAATTTGATGCGGTTCAGGTAAATTGATGAATCTTAGGACAATATTATTACAGGAGAAATATTCATTATGATTAAATTTAATATAAATGACATTGAGGTTGAAGTCGAACCGGGGTGTACAGTGCTTGAAGCTGCGCGTCAGTATGGGATTGAAATACCAACGCTTTGCTATCATGAAGCGGTTGCACCCAGTGGGGCATGCCGCCTGTGCATGGTTGAATTAAAAGATGGTGACTGGTCAAAGCTTGTTGCATCATGCATTTATCCGGCGGCTGAAGGTATAAATGTATATACAGAAACTGAACGTGTTCAAAATGTAAGAAATTGGATTTTTCAAATGCTTCTGGCCCAGTGTCCGGCTAGTGTTGAGATTAAAACATTAGCAAAAAAATATGGTGTGACTTCCAGCAGATTTTCTATTGAAAATCCTGACGAAGAATGCATGGTGTGTGGATTATGTACTCGCGCATGTGAAGAAATAGTGGGGCTGTCTGCAATATCCATGGTGGATCGCGGGGTCTATAAAAAAGTCGGGGCACCCTTTATGCAACCTACTGACGTTTGTGTAGCCTGCGGATGTTGTGTTACTATTTGCCCCACCGGAGCCATGCGTTCCTATATTGATTCTGTTCGAAGTGTACGATCTGTAACCCTTACGCCGTTAGCGTTATAAGAAAGGAGGCTAATGATGAATAATATTCCTAAAATCGGTGTATTTTTGTGCAAGTGTGGAGAAAAAATCGAACCTTTAATCGATTTATCTGCACTTGAGAAAAATTTAAATAAAGAGTCCAATATCACACATTGTGAGGTATTGCCTTATCCTTGTCTTTTGCCAGGTTTAAATCATATTATTAGTAAGATTCGAGAAAAAAAATTAACACGGATAGTTGTGGCTGGTTGTGAAAGCAGACTGATATTAAAAAAGTTTGAGAAAATTTTAGAGCCTGAAGGATTAAGAAAAGAACAGATTAAAGTGATAAATCTGAGAGGGCATGTGGCAAATGTCAGTGACCTTTCGCCGGAACTAAAGGCTGACAAAGGTTTTAAACTTATTAAAGCTGCTGTAGCTGAAATGATAGCACTTATGCCCAGCCCTCAGAAAAAAATCAGAATTGACAATCCACCTGTTATTGTTGGCGGGGGTATTGCCACTTTTACGGCAGCTCATGAATTTGTCACTCGGGGGATAGATTGTTTTTTATCTATTCCTGAAAATGATTCCAATACTATTTTAAAAAATATTTACAAACAGTTTCCTGGTGAACGTGATAACTATGTCCGCTTAAAAAAAATTATAGAAGAAGTTATAAATAGTTCTCATGTCAAATTTCTTCCTGAGGGTGAACTTTGTGACCTTGCCGGAATAACAGGTGATTATATCCTGTCTTTTACTGTTCCAGGAAAAGCAGCAATAGTAAAAAATAACGCAGGTGTTATTATAGCATGTTTAGATGGAGAATTGATTCCGCCAGGCCCTGAGTTTGGTTATGATGGCAAAACCGTTTTATGTCAACCGGAGTTTGAAGAATTAACATGGGAACATGAAATCCCAAGAGGAAATATAGTTTTCTGGATCAGTGATTATGAATCAGGCCAAGCAGAATTTGCAGAACTTTCTGCACGTTCAGCATGGACAATGAGCAAATATATTTTAAAAAAATTACC
>DAOWOC010000243.1 GCA_030642225.1 Deltaproteobacteria bacterium | reverse complement strand
GGTAAGACAGCTTGCAAGTGACCTTGGAATTAAGGATATCCGGCTTGTGGGCAATAAAATCCGTGGGAAAGATGATATTGATTTTTTGAAAAAAAATGCTTCTGATTTTAATTTTTCAGGTTTTATCCCGTATGATCAGGCAGTTATAACTGCCGACATTGAGGGAAAAGGCCTGTATAATATAAACTCTGAGGCCTTTAACGCCCTTGAAAAGATAGCAAAAAATCTAATTGGAGATTAATAATTAAATGATTAGTAATATGATTGATGTGCAAGCTCAAACTGATGATAGACAAATTACGATTGATAAGGTTGGTGTTAAAAATATCCGGTATCCTGTAACAGTGCTTGACAGGTCCAATAAAACACAACAGACCGTGGCCTCTGTGAATATGTATGTAAATCTCCCGCATCATTTTAAAGGTACCCACATGAGCCGTTTTGTTGAGATACTAAACGAACATAAAGGGGAGATTAATATCAAGCGTATCCCGAATATTCTTAAAACCATGCAAAAACGGCTTGAGGCCATTTCTGCCCATCTTGAGGTTGATTTCCCATATTTTATCAAAAAAAAGTCTCCCGTAACCCAGACACCAGGGCTTATGGAATATCGATGCCGTTTAATAGGATCGGTTAACCATGGGCATGATCTGAAGATGGAGGTTTTTGTGCCGATTACAACTGTCTGCCCGTGTTCAAAGGAGATAAGTGAATACGGGGCGCATAACCAGCGAGGCGAGGTAAAAGTTGCTGTACGTTTCAAACAGTTTATATGGATTGAAGATATAATTGAATTAATTGAATCCTGCGGTTCTTCGCCTTTATATTCTATACTGAAACGACCGGATGAAAAATATGTTACTGAGACAGCATATGAAAATCCAAAATTTGTAGAGGATATTGTAAGAGATATTGCATCAAAACTACAGGAAGATGACAATATTTTGTGGTTTTCTGTGGCATCGGAAAATTTTGAATCAATCCATAATCACAGCGCTTATGCATTTATTGAAAGAGATAAAAAAAATTGAGATTAATTTTAAATAACGACTTCGCTATAACACGAAGTCGTTATTTCTTAACCTGAGAACATAGCCTCATAAACACCCCTGCCATTTTTTATTTCTTTTTTACCATCAATAGTAATTTCTGCTTCTATTTCAGAAGTATACTGAAGCCATGTTGGCGTATGCTTTGTTTCCAGCGTTTCAGGTGGATATGAAAACTCCCATACATCACGTAAATAAAGATAATTTATCTTTACATCAAGCACCACATTATCTGTTTCAACAGACATTGTAATTTTTGAGGGATATCGCTCACCTGTTTTCTCAATAATATTATACTCTTCTTCATTAAAATTAATGAGCATCCCCATAAGGTCCAGATAAGATTCTATAATCTTTTCCCCCTTGGCAAGCATTACGCCGTAAATTTTTGCCCCTCCGAGGTCTTCACGCAAATTAATACCGCAAAGAATTAAGGTATATTCATCAAGATAATATTTAGACCAGAACCAGGTATCCATCATAGTGCCAAGATGAAAATTACCATAGCCCTGTTCATGATAACCAATACCATTGACCGCTATCTTTTCACCATTAATACTGATTGAGCCTTTGGCAGTGCCCCTTGGCATAAATTCAATATAATCAAAAAAATAATCGGGGTTAAGGCCGAATGCTTCCATAACCTCTTTTTCAAGGCGGCTTTCCTCCCCAAGCGGACTCCACTGAAGCGCATTAGGGGTCATTACAAGGTCTGCCCCAAGATCGCTTTCAGCAAAATGAAGTATATAGGAAGTACCATCAAACCTGATGGTATTAGGGCCTAATTCTGCATCAAGCCCTTTTACCGCCGCCTTTAAATCCACTGTCTGATATGATTTTTTTTCCGAATAAGTCCTGCCATCAGGGGTTGTAATAGTAACCCAGGCCACGGGACTGGATGCATCCATTTCAAGGCCATTGATTATACCAATTGACATAGGCAGGATCACGAGTGTTACGCTGTAACCATTTTCGAATTCAGCATCAAAATACCACCACTGAAAGGCCTCAAGCCCTTTTTCAGGGCTTAATGTATTTTTATCAAACGATATCCTGTCTATAGTCTCTTGAGCCATCTCCACTCTCCTGATTATTTATTCTTAACTTAATAAAATCAATATGCCTTACCACCATAAACCATGTTCTCAATAAATCCATCATATTCAGGATTCATGATTTGCCTCTTGTCAAAGGCCTCAAGTATCCTGTTTTCCACCTTTTCCCAGACAGATCCCCTCTTGGAATACTGCCAGCCACCGCTCATCCCCATCTTATACTGCTCATATGAGGCCTGTTCTACAAAACCACGTGATTTATAAAATTCATAAGGATTGCTGTTTGCCTGGCAATAATCACGCTCATATATAATCATCCTGCCGCCATGATATGCACACATGTAAAACTCTGTGTCCTCATCACGAAAATGGGAGTCATTAGTTGCCTCTTCCCACGGGTCCCTTTCTCCGAGATGTTGTCTTCCGGCAGTAAGAAGGGTTTCATAATATTGCGGCGCATTACAAGGCTGGATAAAAGCGGATGAATACCATTCCGTCTCCCTCTGGCGCATATAATTTATGGTATTTCTGGTCTTTCGCATTGTTTGTGCCATCCCACCAACCCTGCCAAGGTAGGAATCCAGAATTTCCTTTTCAATAACATCCCAGAACAGATCAGGCTCAAGCAATACCGGTGCGCCTTCGGTCTCATCTGTTATCTTTTCAAGCATGCGGCACTTTGCATCAAGCTCTTTTTGAGTATCAGCACTTACTATTCCGGCCCATATACAGGTAGGAAAAAGGTCAAAATCTTCCATTATCTGCAATAAATCTTCACCCTCCTGGTAGGTGGGCGTGATAACCTGTGCAAGCATGGTGGCCGGTTCTGAATCAGCTATAAACATTGACATCTGGTCAAGTCTCATTATCTTGTACCACCAGTCAATATGACCAAAAAAATTCTTTTCAGTTGATAAAAATGCATAATACCTGCGGTATTTTCCCCAGGG
>DAOWOC010000368.1 GCA_030642225.1 Deltaproteobacteria bacterium | reverse complement strand
TCAGCAAAAGCATATCTATACTAATTAATCTTCCTTTTTCAAAATAACCTCCAGTACTGAAAACTGACAACTGACAACTGAAAATTGACATGGGTTGCGGATACCCCGCTTTAGTATGAATTTTATAATTATACGGCGTTTTTTAAGGGTTTTTTTGAATTTATAAGGCTCAAAATTTCTTTTGATGGTGTATAGTCCTGAACCAGAAAAGTCAGCGTTTCAATGGCCTTTTTTGTGTCATAAAATAATATTGCATCCTGTAACAGGCTTGTTGTTTCTTTAATTATATTTTCATCAATCTTTAAAGGCTTTAAGGCCTTAATTTTTTCATGACATGTATCTTCAATATTTTCCCCTTTAATCAATAATTCCTCGATCAGTTTTTCCCCTGGCCTGAGCCCTGTGAATTCAATTTTAATCTCTTCATCCGGTTTATAACCATTTAATATAATCAAATCCCTTGCCAGATCAATAATCTTTACAGGTTCTCCCATGTCAAGGAGAAATATTCTGTTGTTATCACCGATCGTTCCTGCCTGCAGAACAAGCTGGACAGCCTCCCTTATAGACATAAAGTAGCGCGTAATTTCAGGGTGTGTGACAGTAACAGGACCTCCTTTTTGTATCTGTTTCATGAATAGGGGGACCACGCTTCCATCGCTTCCGACAACATTGCCAAAACGGACTGCCATGAAATTTGTAATGGTTTTTTTAGAAAGGCTTTGAATAAATATTTCAGCAGCTCTTTTTGTTGCGCCCATGACATTTGTCGGCCTGACAGCCTTATCTGTAGAGATAAAAACAAAACGTTCCACTTTGTATTTATCAGCAAGCACAGCAAGGTTGCAGGTTGCAATCGTATTGTTTCGTATCCCCTCCAATGGATTTATTTCAACCATTGGTACATGTTTATAGGCCGCTGCATGGAAAATAATTTCGGGTCTGTGTGTACTGATGATTTTGTCCATATCCTGAATATTTGCAACATCATTCATCAATATGGTCTTTTTGACTGACGGGAATTCATTATTAAGCGTTGACTCGACCTTGTAGAGGTTGAATTCACACTGATCAATCATAATAAGCTGCCCGGGTTGATACCTGCATATCTGAAGGCAGAGTTCAGAGCCTATTGACCCGCCGGCACCTGTCACCATAACCCTTGTATTTATAAGGTAATGTCTTACCTGATTATCATTAATCGCAACAGGTTCTCTGCCAAGGAGATCTTCAAAGGCCACATTTCTTACCTTCTGAATCCCTCTGCCTCCGCTTAATATCAATTCTCCAAGGCCGGGAACTACTTTATACGGGATATTAGTCTCAGCGCACAGGCGAACGATATTTCTCATCCGGTTACCGCTGATACGGGAGATGGCTATAAAAATTTCATCAACATCAAAGGCCTTAATTACAGAATCAACCTGATCGACCCTGCCGAGAACCGGAATATTATGAATCCTGAGCCCCCTTTTTCCTTTGGACTCATCAACAAAACCAATTACATTGTAATTGGCCATCTTTATATTTTCGCGGATTTACAGCAGCAGTTTTTCACCGCCATCGCACGCACCGATGCACAGTCCCTCTCTCTAATCCTGATTTTT
>DAOWOC010000269.1 GCA_030642225.1 Deltaproteobacteria bacterium | reverse complement strand
GATTGCATAAGGATTACCAGTATCATTGATATGCAGGCTATTAAATGTATTGCTATGATTAAAGTTGTCACCGGAATATAAGCTCCGTTTATAATTTTTTTATGTCTTAATAAATCCGGCAATTCTTGAAAACGACTCAACATCAAGACTGGCACCTCCAACAAGGACACCATCAATGTCTAACTGTATCATCAGCTGATCAATATTCGACGGTTTAACTGAGCCACCATATATGATTCTTAAATTCTTTGCAACTTCATTATTATACTTTTTCTTAAATAGACCGCGTATAAGTTTATGAATATCCTGTGCCTGTTCAGGCGTCGCTGTCAGGCCGGTTCCAATAGCCCATACCGGCTCATATGCAAGCACTAAACCTGACAATTTATTTGAGTTGATGCCTGATAAACCCAGTGTGATCTGGCGTTCTATAACATTAAATGTAAGACCTGCATCATATTCTTCTTTTGTCTCTCCAATGCAGAATATCGGGTCCAGCCCTGAGTTGATGGCTGCCTTGATTTTCAGATTTATCAATCCGTCATCTTCCATAAAGATGGTTCGTCTTTCGGAATGACCAAGTATGACATATGTGCAACCTGTATCCTTTAACATTGCATTTGTTATTTCACCTGTATACGCCCCTTTTTCTTTATAAAATGAATTCTGGGCAGCAACTTTTATTCCGCTTGAAGATACTGCCTGGGTTACTGCAGCAAGCGATGTAAAGACAGGCGCAATAACAACCTCCCTGTCATCCATGCCCAGGACAGCTTTGGCAAGGTCGTTTGCCAGATGAGTACTTTCTTTAATATTAAAATGCATTTTCCAGTTACCGGCCATGAAGGGAATCCTTGACATGTTATCTCTCCAATTTTTTTTCTGATTCATCCAGGGCAGCTACGCCTGCCAGCGTTTTTCCTTCGAGCAGAGTAAGAAAGGCGCCTCCACCGGTTGAAATATAGGTTATTTTATGAGATTTGCCTGACTGGTGGAGCGCAAGATCCATATCGCCTCCGCCAACTATTGTGAGTGCATCTGTGTTTACCACCTTGTCCAATACAGCCATTGTCCCATGGCCGAAGGCATCCATTTCAAAGACACCCATCGGGCCGTTCCATATTATTGTTCTGGCATCTTTTAATGCATCGCCATACAGAAGAGCCGTCGTCGGCCCTATATCCATTATCATCCATTCAGAAGGTATTTCTGAAACGGATACTATCTTATTATCTGCTTTTGCATCAAAACGGTCAGCCACAACAGCATCAATCGGCAGGTAAAATTTCACCCCTTTTTTCTCAGCTGTTTTAATTAAATCAAGCGCTTCATTTAAAAGATCATCTTCTGTTAGTGATTTGCCGGTTTTATTGCCCATACTCTTTAAAAACGTATTTGCCATTGCCCCGCCGATTATGATTTTATCAACATGATGCAGCATGTTTTTAAGTGTTTGTAGTTTGCTTGATACCTTGGCGCCTCCAATGATTGCTACGAGTGGTCTGGCCGGATTATTCATTACCTTGTGAAAATAATCAAGTTCGTTTTTTAACAGGAATCCTGCTGCTGATAAAGGGGCGTATCTTGTGATGGCTGTTACAGATGCATTTGCCCGATGAGCAACAGCAAAGGCATCATTGATGTAAATATCACACAGGGAAGCCAGCTTTTTTGCAAATGAATCATCATTTTCCTGCTCTTCTTTATGAAATCTTAAATTTTCAAGCATTATTATATCGCCATTGCTCATTTTTGATACAAGGGCATTTACCTCTTCCCCTATGCAATTATTGGCCATGGTAACAGGTTTTTTTAAAAGTTCAGACAATCTGTCTGCAACAGGGGCAAGGCTGAATTCAGATATTTTTCGTCCTTTTGGTCTCCCCATATGTGAGATAATAATAACCTTTGCATCTTTTTTAAGGGCATATTTGATGGTCGGGAGTGCCGCCAGTATACGGTTATCATCTGTTATATTGCCTTTTTTGTCCATAGGGACATTAAAATCAACCCTTATTAAGCATTTTTTCCCCTGAATATCAATGTTGTCAAGATTAAGCATTGTTTTTCCCTTAAAAAGTTTATCCGCGCAATATCTGCCCTGGTTGAGATATGCTGTCCCTGCCTTGTTTATTAGCCATCTCAGTTAATTTTGCAAGAGTATTGTTCTCCCTTTCACGTATAACCTTAATTAACATTGGGAGATTTACGCCTGTTACGATCTCAACTTTTTTTTCCTCTAAAAATGAAAGACTTATATTTGAAGGTGTGCCGCCGAACATATCAGTCAGGATAAGAACCCCGCTTCCTTCATTTATTCTTGACAGGCTTTTTTTAATCTTATTAACCAGCCCCTGGGCATCTTCCTGCATATTCATGGAAATGCCTTCAACTTTTTTGGTATCTCCTGTAATCATTCTTGCAGCATTAATAAGTTCCCGTGCAAGTTCACAGTGTGCGACAACGAGTATGCCAATCATCTAGTATTCCTTTGTTTTATCTTTTCAGATTTTATCTTTATTAATATCACGATCAATTAATGCTGCTTGAAAGTTCTGCTGACAAAGCAGGTTCTTAAGCATTTCAGCTATCATTACAGATCGGTGTTTTCCTCCGGTACAGCCAAAAGCGATATTAATATAAGCCTTTCCTTCTTTTTCGTAAAGGGGTAACAGATATAAAATAATGTCAATCAATTTTGGCGCAAATTTTTTATATTCTTCTGTTTTTTTTATGAAATTTTTTACACGGACATCGTGCCCAT
>DAOWOC010000249.1 GCA_030642225.1 Deltaproteobacteria bacterium | reverse complement strand
TCTGATCATCCGTATAATGTAGCCATGCAGAAAGTAAATACTGATTTTGCCGGGGCTTCGCGCCTTATAGTGGTACTGGAAGGGAAAAAAGAAGGAGCGATAAATGACTATAAAACCTTGGGGATTATGGACAACCTTGGGATTTACATTAAACATAATGTCGAAGGTGTGGGAGGCACATTGAGCCTTTCTGATCTTGTGCGCAAGGTTTACAGAATGTACCATGAAGGTTCTCCAAAATGGGATATGTGTCCCAGATCAGAGCGTGATTTAGGTCAGATATTCTGGGTTCTTGGCGCAGGCATGGTTCCTGGAGAAATGGATCAGTTCGTCAGTCTGCCCGATTATACAAATGCAAGCGTTACAGCCTTTCTTAGAAGTTACAGCCACATGAGTATTAAAACAGCCATTTCAAACCTTAAGGCATACAGGGATAAACTCGAATTAGTTCCGGATTGCAATGTAAAGCTCAGGGTGGCAGGGGGCATACTGGGCATTCTTGCCGCAGTTAATGAGGAGGTTGAATGGTCATACTGGGCAATTCTCTTAGTAGTATTTTCAACCACTTTTATTTTATGCACTGTTACTTACCACTCTCTGAAAGCAGGTTTTATCCTTTTAATACCTTTGGCTGTTTCCCAGATTATATGCGAACTTATCATGCTTGTGCTTCACATAGATCTTAACATAGATTCACTTCCGGTAACTGCAATAGGCATAGGCGTAGGCATAGATTACGGCATATACCTTATGAGCAGGCTAAAGGAAGAATGCCGGAAACAGCAAGATTTTGACAAGGCAAGGATGACAGCTCTTCTCACCACAGGCAGGGTTATAATGTTTACGGCCTTTACTCTTGCCATAGGGGTCGGCTTCTGGACATTTTCCGTAATGAAATTCTGCGCTGAAATGGGGCTTCTTATTCTGGTTTTAATGGTTTTTAATATGATAACGGCTTTAATTCTTATACCTGCATTATCCAGCATTTTAAAACCTTCATTTGTAAAAAATATTATAAAGGAGGTATCAATTTAAAATATAACAGGTTGATCTAATAATTATTTGTTTTTATTAATAATAGATAAGGAGAAGAATGATGTTTAAAATAATAAAAGCAGTTTTTTTTGTTTCTTTATTAATAATTACTTTTTCATTCCAGACAGCGGCAGCCGAAGAAAATGACTGGGATGTCAAACAGCAGGCTTTTTTTAAAAAATCAGGCTTGAAACCGGGCGATGTTATTGGAAAGGATAATTATAAAAAAGCTGAAGGTCTTATCCCGTCTGAAATGGTCGCCTGGCTTCCAAAGGAACATCTTGAATTAAAAATAGGCAAAGCAGAATATGATATGTCCATAGACAGCAAATGGCTAAATGAGAGCAAATTGAACAAGGGAAAGTTTGGTCTTACCAAGAATAAAAATCTTATGGATGCTGCCACAGGAAAACCCTCTCTTTATGTTTACGGTCTGCCTTTTCCGGATCTTGATATAAAAAATGATTCTGACGGCGCTGCAAAATTCATGTTCAACCGAAGGTTTGCAACCAACAGGTTCGAAACATGGGAACAGCCTTTTTTTATAGAATGGGTAGGGAAAAAAGGCCTTGAAAGATTTATAAAAGTAATGTGGCTTGTATATAACTACAGAGGGATACGGGATGTAGTTCCCAACAAGTCCGAGTTTACAATGACTAATATAATAAATATTACAGTTCCTTATAACATGAACGGCATGGCGCAGCTTGCCCTGAGAAAAGCAGACGCAACTGAAGATGAGGTTTTTACATATGTGCCTGCAATAAGAAGGGTAAAGAGAATGTCCGGGGCAAACAGATCGGATCCATACATGGGATCGGAATTTACAATTGATGACGGTCATGGATGGTCAGGCTTAAATTCATCAATGAAGTGGAAATTCTTAGGAGAAGTGGACGGTTTGGCCGCTGTACAGGAATATAATACAAAGTACAGGAGTCAGCTTGTTCAGCGCAAAGACGGGGGGTGGCAGAGCCCTGACAATGAGCCGCCATTTTTTGCCGGCTATGAAGTTAAAGGCTGCAAATGGGCCAAGTGGGCGCCTGTTAATGTCTTATGGATTCCAAGAACATTTTATATAATCGAAGCCATACCCCATGATAAATATTACAGTTATGCAAGATCAGTATACTGGATAGACAAGGAGACTTTTACGGTTGCATATAAAATAGTATGGAATAGAGCAAAAGAGCACTGGAAAACCAGCCTTTTTGTCCCCTACTACTGTCAATGGAGAGACAGAAAAGCAGCTCAAAGCATGTGCTATCAAGCTCTTTTAGATGAGAAAACAGGACATGCAACAGTTCAGCATGCAAATGGTATAAGGCTTGGCTCAAGAGTTTACCGGGCATTTGACACCCCTGCAATAACTCCTGAAACTTTTACCGTTGGCAGGCTGAGCACGTTTACTAAATAAAGACTGCTTAAATGAAAAAAGGAGGAGAGATGAAAAGGCATATAAAAGTTATTTTTTATGCATTGTTTTTCTTGTTTTTATTTTCAGGCCAGATTTTTGCCATGGTAGTGGATTTTCACGGCAGAGTTCAGTCTACTTATGTTTTAAGGGATACTGACGGATTTCAGCATGGGGTTCTGGATGAGACAAGTGGCGCACAATGGCGGAATGAACTGAAGTTTGACCTTGCAATAAGGCCGGAGTATGAAGGAAGACCTCTGGTTAAAATTGATAAATTTTTTATTAATTACAGGGGTGCATATGACGCTATTTTCGATGTAATGGACAAGTATGATGATGTAAGGGACAAAAGCCCTGCCGATTATGAATTAGGCAAGGATGACCTGAAATACGAAAATGATCTTCGTGAGGCTTTCATAGACATCCTGGCTGAAACTTCTACCCAGACCACAATACTGCGAATCGGAAGGCAGATAGTTCAGTGGGGTGAAGCTGACGGGTTTAATGTTATGAATGTGATTAATCCCCAGGA
>DAOWOC010000331.1 GCA_030642225.1 Deltaproteobacteria bacterium | reverse complement strand
TACCCCCAGCCTTTACCTCGAAAGCTATTGAAGATTTTAATACAAAGCAGGTCGCCTGGCTTGCAGTAATAAAAATTAATGCTGCTTACAGTGGCGGGACCGCAACGGACTTTAACCGTTTTCCCCTGCCTTGATCTATATAAAACAAACCTTAATCAATGTTATTTTATTCATACTATAATATTATGCATAGCTATGTAGTGTCAACTGATAATTGTTTTGCTTCCGGTCTCTTTTTGTGGTAAATAAGATACACTGTTATATAAAAATTTTAATCTTTATCCTTTTTAAAATACCTCATGAAAACTTAAAATTCTTTTTGTCAAAATCCGGAGAATTTATTATATGAATACAAAATCAAAGACGCTTAACCCTGAGCAATTAAAATTTATGGATGAATCGGAATCAAGAAAACTCCTTGCCTCATTTAATATCCCATTGCCAAAGGAGGTTATAATCCATAATGCTGATGAAGCAGAAAAAGCAGCAAAAATTACAGGCTTTCCCCTTGTTTTAAAGGCCATGGGTGTCGCCCATAAGACTGAAGAGAATGCAATAATAACGCATATTAACAGCATTGAACATCTGGGAAAAGCCCTTGCATTATTTATGGAAGGGGGGCGTATAAAAGAATTTTTGATCCAGGAAATGGTTGAAGGTAAAAGAGAACTGGTCATAGGTTTTGAACAGGATGAGCTTATGGGACCATATGTTATGTTTGGATTGGGCGGTGTATTTACAGAGATACTAAAAGATGTAACCTTCAGACCCGCACCAGTTTCACATAGAGACGCTATGCTGATGCTTAAAGATATCAGGGCAAAAAAAATACTGAATTGTGTAAGGGGTGAACCCGCAGCTGATCTTGAAGCACTCGCCACAATTATCAGGGCAATAGGAGACCTGGGGACAAGCCGTAAAGATATTAAATCAATAGACATCAATCCGGTCATACTGCGCCAGAGCGATCCGATTGCTGTTGACGTCCTGATTCAGCTATCCGATTGAGATTAAAAATTCTTTTATTTTTATACGTATTTTAAGGATACCTTTTTATGAATACAAAACACTTTGATAATATTTTTAAACCTGAATCCGTTACCTTTATCGGGGCATCTAATAACCTGTTAACTGCAGGGACCCCACTTTTTCTCAGCATACTTACCTCAAAGTTTGATGGGCGGATTTATCCCATACATCTTAAAGAAAAACGGATATTCGGCCTGGATGCCTATAAATCCGTTCTTGATCTGCCTGATATCCCGGATGTCGCAGTTATTGCCGTCAGGCCTTCAATCCTTATCAAGGTGCTTGATGAATGCGGGCAAAAAGGGATTAAGGCGGTTGTTGTGATTACTGCCGGATATAATGAAACCGGAGAAGAAGGCAAGGTAAGGGAAAATCAGCTTATTGATGTAGCATCCAAATACAATATCAGGTTTGTGGGGCCAAATTGCATAGGTGTTTTAAATCCATGGCATAAATTTAACTGTACATGGTTTACTTATACTCATAACCCGGGTCACTTAGGAATTATTTCTCAAAGCGGCAGTTTTGTAACCCAGATGCTCCCCTTTCTTGCTCAAAACGGTTTTGGTGTTTCCAAAGGGATAAGTGTTGGCAACCAGTCTGATATTGATACTGAGGAATGTCTTGAATATTTTGGACAGGATGATGATACAAAGGCCATTGCCATGTATATAGAGGGATTAAAAAGGCCGGAGGCTTTTCTGAAAATCGCAAGGGAAGTAACCTGTAAAAAACCTGTGGTTGTATATTATGTAGGAGGAACTGAGGCCGGTGCAAGGGCTGGCACATCCCATACCGGCGTTCTTGCAGGCAGGGAAGAATTAATGAACGGACTTTTTAAAAGCGCTGGGATAATAAGGGCAACTGACAGCGAAATGCTCTATCAGTGGGCAGGGGCAATGTCTGTATTACCGCCCATGAAGGGAAACAGGGTTGCGATTATCAGTAATTCGGGCGGGCCCGGGGCAGTCTTTGCAGACAGCGCACAAAGAGCCGGACTTGTGGTGCCTGAATTTTCCCAAAAGCTCCAAAAACGTATC
>DAOWOC010000149.1 GCA_030642225.1 Deltaproteobacteria bacterium | reverse complement strand
GATATTGTTTGGATATTTGAATTTCGGTCGTTGGAAATTATTTGTAATTTTAATGCTTTTAATTAGTCCTGCCATTATTTTTGCTTGACATAAAGGACACAATGCTTAAAATTATTAAAGAATTAATAAGGAGTGGGGAATATGCCTATTTATGATTATAAATGCTGTGAATGCGGTAAGAAATTTGAAAGACTCGTTATGAATAAAAAAGAAGAGATTATTTGTCCTGCATGTGAAAGCAATAATATAAAAAAATGCTTTTCAATCTTTTCTGCCAAGAGTCATAGCCTTTTGGGAAAATCATCCACCAATGGTGGATGTTCACCAAAAGGGGGATTTTCCTGAGGCTGACATAATTTCCCCGCGTGTCGGGGGGAGGGGTTGCAATGGCAATTGTATGGATTATAGCTATAGTGGTATGCTGGTATATTATTACCCGCGTTTTATTTCCAAAATTTGGCATCCATCTTGGTTGAGGTGCAAATGCTGACAGCTGTAAGTTTACAGCTGATGATATAACTAAAGATGGTACAACTGACAATGATATAACCAGCAAAGAAAAATAATATTTTTGACCTATCTGCGTTTTTTCCTTAAGTCCTGTTTTTTTGAAACAGGACTTATCTGATTTTAAAAGCACACCTTACAGATAATGTTGCCATAAATCTTAAGAAAGTATACAACCCCTTCATCTCTTTAATTAATTTATAGAATATAACACTAAGCTTTGGCTGCCCGTTCATACTACATGAAAATTTATTTTGATTAAAAAAACAGTTTTTTATACGGTAGAATAAATTTATCTTGTTATGAGTCGGCAATTACTTGATCCTGACAAATTTATCAATATTATTGAAAATATAAAAACATTATGTCATTTTATATCATTAAATAATCATAAGCTTATTAAGGAATGGGTCTCTATGTTAATGGAGCTTTATATCTCTGACTTTGCTATTATTGACCATATGAATATTGAATTTTCATCCGGTTTGAATATCCTTTCCGGTGAAACCGGTACAGGGAAATCTATTTTAATAAATGCGCTCAATCTTGTAATGGGCCAACGCGCTGCAACTGAATGGATTCGTGAGGGTAAGTCAAATGCAGATGTTTCAGCTGTTTTTGAAATTAAAGGTAATAAGAAAATATCAGGATTGCTTAAAGAAAATAATATTGATGCTGACCATACCCTTATAATCAGACGTATTTTGAGTAAAAACGGAAAGCACAAGGTATTTGTAAATGACAGGCCGGTTAGTTTATCATTTTTAAATGCAATGGCTATGGATATTGTTTCAATTGCAAATCAGAATGAGCATCAGGCCCTTTTAAAACCTGATATGCAACTGCTTATCATTGACAAGTATGGTGGGCTGGATAAAGAAAGACAAAACTTTACAATTTTTTTTAACGAGGTTCATGCAATTCAAAAGGAGATAAAACGTCTTAAAAAACAGGAAGTCAGCAGAGATGAACGGCGTGAACTTTTACAATTTCAGGCCAGAGAGATTGATGAACTTGGAATATTGCCTGATGAGGATAATATGCTTGTTCAGGAGAGGCAAAGGCTTGCTAATGCCTTGCGTCTTTCTGAGGCTGCGCGTCAGGGTTTTACACTTTTATATGGTGTTGAAGGGTCAATGTCAGAACAATTGGCTTCTTTTGGCACTCAACTTGAAAGACTCCTGAATATTGAACCATCCTTTAAGGTTTTTGCAGAGAATCTTAATAATATAAGATTTCAGATAGATGATCTGGCAAGAGGATTAGACCATTACAGTGAAAATACGGTCAATGATCCTGTCCGGCTTAATGAGGTTGATGAACGATTGCAGGCTATAAAAGGCCTGACAAAAAAATATGGCGGGAGCATTGAAGCACTTTTAAAAAAAAGAGTATCAATTTTTAATGAATTTTCTCAGATTGAGACATGCACACAGAATATTGAAGAATTTGAGAAATCATTTTATGAAAAAGGCGGGATGCTCTTAAAATCAGCATATAAATTATCAGAAAAAAGACATAATATATCAAGAGAACTTGCAAAAGAAATATGTCAGGAACTTGCAGGGCTTTCAATGAAGGGGGCTGTTTTCCAGTTGGATTTTAAAAAATTTGAGGCAGCAGGTGGTCAGGAATATATCAGTATTAATGAAGAATGTGTCGGGCCTCATGGTATGGACGAGGTTGTTTTTATGTTTTCAGCCAATATTGGTGAGCCCCCGAAGGATATGTCTAAGGTTGCTTCAGGAGGTGAACTTTCAAGGCTTCTTCTTGCACTTAAAGGCAGGCTTGCAGAGGTGGATGCGGTTCCAACTGTTATATTTGATGAGGTTGACGTCGGTATAGGTGGGATTGCTGCAAATATGGTTGGGGAAAAATTATCAGCTCTTGCGGAAAAGAGACAGGTGATTTGTATTACTCATCTACCCCAGATTGCATCACGAAGAGGCAGGCATTTTAAGGTTGACAAGGTTGTTGAAAATGGCAGGACATTGAGTAATGTGGCGCTATTAGATGATAATGGCCGTGTTGAAGAAATATCAAGAATGCTCGGCGGGGATCACATTACAAAGAATACAATAGAGCATGCGCGTGATATGTTGAAACACGGAGATATTATTACATTAACCGGGATTTAAAAAACGCTGTTCTTGACTTTTGACCATCCCTGGTTTATTCAAAAGAGTTTTGTTAACAGATTAAAAAATAATGGTCTCATACAAGATCATCAAAGTTAAAACACCGGATTTTAATATGGATATTAAACGCATAAAAGGCATGAATGATATATTGCCGGATGAGGCAATAAAGTGGCGGCGCATAGAGGATATATGCCGCAAGGTTTTTATGGGGTTTGGTTATAATGAGATAAGACCCCCTGTTATTGAAAAAACAGAACTTTTTGCAAGGAGTATCGGGGAATCAACCGATATTGTTGAAAAAGAGATGTATACCCTTACAACAAGTAAGGGGGGGCATATAACCTTAAGGCCTGAGGCAACTGCGTCCATATTGCGGGCATATATAGAAAACAGTCTTTATGTTCAAAATCCGGTACAGAAATTTTTTACCATAGGCCCGATGTTCCGTCATGAAAGGCCTCAAAAAGGTCGTTACAGACAATTTCATCAGGTTGATGTGGAATTGCTTGGCACTGACAGTCCTTATGCAGATATAGAGATTATCTCTCTTTTGGATTATCTGCTTATCCAGCTTGGCATTAAAGATATAACCATTCAGATTAATTCCCTTGGATGTAAAGAATGCAGGCCTGTATTTCAAAAATCACTTTTAAATTTTCTGCAGGGTGTCAATAAAGAACTGTGTCAGGATTGCCGCAGAAGGATTAATACCAACCCATTGAGGATTCTTGACTGTAAGGTTCCATCCTGCAAAAAAATATTAATAAATGCGCCTGTGATTTTAGATGACCTTTGCAAATCATGTAATGACCATTTCAATAGAGTAAAAGATGGTATAGGGGCGCTTGGCATTGCTTATAAAGTCATCCCCGGCCTTGTAAGAGGACTTGATTACTATACAGGCATTGCGTTTGAGGCAATTACAGACAACCTTGGCGCCCAGAATGCTGTTGGCGGCGGGGGGCGTTATAACGGTCTGATCAGGGAACTTGGCGGTCCTGATTTGTCTGGCATTGGTTTTGCCCTTGGCATAGAAAGGCTGTTATTGCTTACAGAAAATAACAGGGGTGAAGATGGGGATGTTTTATTGCCTTTATATCTGATAGCGCTTGGAGAAAAGGCAAGAGAATTATTTTTTAACCTGAGTCAGAGGCTTGCCAGGGCATCAATCCCCAATGGTTTTTCATTCCTGACAAAAAGTCTCAAGGCCCAGATGAAGCTTGCCGATCGCAATAATGCCCGTTTTGCGCTTATTGCAGGTGAGGATGAATTATCAGATGGTTTGGTTATCCTAAGGGATATGCAGACTAAATTTCAAAAACAGATACCCATTGAAAATTTGTTTGAAAATATTAAAAATGAAATAATGGAGGCTGAAGTAATTTGAGTAAAAATATGATTACAATGCGCCGCACTCATTCATGCGGCATATTAAATATAGATGATGTTGGCAAAGAGGTTGTCCTTATGGGGTGGGTTAATAACAGAAGGGATCATGGCGGCCTTGTTTTTATTGATTTAAGGGACAGACAAGGTGTGACACAGGTTGTGTTTGATCCTCAAAATGAAGCAACATCCCATAAAAAAGCGCATGATATC
>DAOWOC010000265.1 GCA_030642225.1 Deltaproteobacteria bacterium | reverse complement strand
GGAGATACATCTGAAAGATATGATAAAGGCCTTTTTTATAATAAAGGGAACTGCAATTGATTTTCTTGGTACTATTTATTTAAAAAACGGTACGCTTCCAGAGGCGGCATGCAGAATTACTTTTCCTGATGGCAAGACGATATTTGCTAAAAAGGCGGATATGACATTGGATGAGCTTGGGGATATTATGTATTCTCATTCCTATATGATTGCAGAAACATACGGCTGTCCTCTTTTACATATACCGATCCCTGACGGGATAGACCAGGATGTATTAATGGATATTTTAAAAAGCCCTAAAAAGAATATTATGAGATCCATGCAAGGGTTACTCAATTAATGGGGTTTTTATAATGACAAAAGAAAATAAATCAAAAAAAGGTATAAAAAAGGGTCTGATTATTGTTAATACAGGCAATGGCAAAGGAAAGACTTCAGCAGCCCTTGGCACCAGTCTAAGGGCCGCCGGTAATGGGTTTAAAGTCCTTGTCCTGCAGTTTATGAAAGGATCATGGAAGTATGGTGAGTTAGAGGCATTTAAAAAATTTTCAAATGTTGAAATTGTCCAGTTGGGGTCAGGGTTTACATGGCACAAGGAAAATCTTGACGAAGACAGAGGCCTGGCTGAAAAAGGCTGGCAAAAGGCAAAAGACGCTATACTTAATGGTGATTATCAATTGATTGTCTTAGATGAAATTAACTATGTACTGTCATATGGTTTGCTTGATATGGGCAATGTTATCGAGGTGTTAGAGAAAAAACCGAAAATGCTTCATGTGATATTGACCGGTCGTGATGCAATGCCGGAAATAATTGAGCTTGCTGACCTTGTTACTGAGATGAAAGAAATCAAACATCCTTTTAAGGATGGTATTTATGCACAGAAAGGGATTGAATTTTGATCTGATATTGTAAATGAGATATATGTTTTTTAAATTTATTCAGTAATAATCAATAATCTTGTTAGATTAAAAAATGGAAAAGGAGAAATAGAGTGGCGGCTGAAATTATAAAAGGGATGCCTATTGCAAACCAGATCAGGGAAGAGATCAAAAAGGAGATTGAATCTTTAAAAGGTATTAAGCCTAAATTATCAGTTTTGCTCGTTGGAGATGATCCTGCCTCAAAATGGTATGCAAACGCCAAGATCAAGGTCGGTGAAAAGGTCGGGGTTAATGTTGAATTAACAACAATGCCTGTTGATGCAAAAGAAGATGATATCCTTGCTCAGATAGATGCATGGAATAATGATTCCAGTGTACATGGTATTTTGGTTGAGTTGCCTTTGCCAAAACATCTTGCCAAAGAAAAAATAATGAACGCTATAGTGCCGAATAAGGACGTGGATGGGGTTACACCTCAAAACAGGGTTATCTGCTTGGCGGCCAGGAAGACCTGGCCCTTGTTCCTGCCACACCACTGGCTTGTATAGAGCTTATTGAAAGAAGCGGTGTTGACTTAAAGGGTAAAAGGGTTACCCTGATAGGTCGTGGCGATACTGTGGGTCGTCCCCTTGCCATGCTTTTAATCAAGAGAAATGCTACAATAACTGTTTGTCATACAAGGACTGTTGATATATCAACTGTTTCAAAGAATGGTGAGATTGTTGTTGCAGCAGCCGGTTTTCCGAAACTGGTCAAGGCAGATATGGTTGCCCCTGGAGCAGTTGTCATAGATGCGGGAATCAATGAGGTTGATGAAAATACCATTGTTGGTGATGTTGACTATGAGCCTGTAGTAGAAATAGCCTCAAAAATTACGCCTGTTCCTGGCGGGGTCGGTTCTCTTACAACTACTATTATTATGCAAAATGTGCTTAAGGCCATTAAACTTCAGGGTTTATAATAATGAAAGTGTTGTAAAAGTCGTCAATATAAAGAGGAGAATAATAATGTCTATATATGAAAAAAGTTTAAATGATTATCTTGAAGTAGCTTCATCCAAGAGCCCTACCCCGGGCGGGGGATCGGTGTCTGCCATTACAGCTACAAATGCGGCGGCCATGGTATCCATGGTTTGCAATCTTACCATAGGAAAAAAGGGTTATGATGATGTTCAGGATGATATTAAAGAAATACTTGCAAAAAGTACGGCCTTAATTGAAAAATTAAAGGAACAGACCGCCCTTGATATGAGTTGTTTTGATGCATTTATGGGTGCTCTTCGCCTGCCAAAGGATACGGATGAACAAAAAGAAACAAGGAAAGAGGCCTTGCAGCAGGCATATAAAAAGGCTACTGATATCCCCATGGCTATATGTGGATCATGTCTTGAAATTGTAAAATTAGCCAAAGATCTTGCCCCCATAGGAAATAAGGGCGCTATCTCAGATGTTGGTGTAGGCGCCTTGATTGCAGAGGCAGCACTTCGCTCATGCATGCTTTCCGTTGATATTAATATCCCCGGCATTAAGGATGCTGATTATGTTGCAGATGTTAAGGCAAAAAGGGCAGTAATGATCTCTGAAGCAGATGAATTAAAAGACGTTGCTGTGGCAAAGGTACGGGAGAGATTATAGGTAAATGCCACTATTCTGAAACCGCATCGAGATGCAGTTTAATTGCTTTGGACAAAGTTCGAACCATACTCAGACACGCAGTTTCAGCGAGAAATTCGTGATAACTGCGTATCTATGTATTGGGAGATGTATTTAGGATGCTCGCTTCTTGATTAGGGGAAAAAGCTCCAAAAAAAAGCCTGCTAAAGGTCAAGATTTGGCAGTCGACATGGAAGATGGGCGGCGGACTTGTTGACTTGAGGCAGTCGCGCCTGAGGAAGGTTCGGGAATTGATGCAGTACCAGACATGGGAAACGGAGGTTGG
>DAOWOC010000264.1 GCA_030642225.1 Deltaproteobacteria bacterium | reverse complement strand
GGAAACCATGCAGACCCGGCATCATTCGTCTCAATCAGCTCAGCGGTTCCCCATCCCGTACCAAAGGTATAACGGTTTGACCAGATATTGTACACTGTCCCATCGGACTGATACCAGACAGCAACGGCATTTCCATTCGAATCGACCGCTACCTCTGGCACATATGCATTCCCGGCATCATTCGTCTCAATCAGCTCCGCCGTGTTCTTCACCTTCATGTTCTTCACCTTATCAGGAACATAAAAAAAGCTATCAGAATCACCATCTCCGCCGCAACTTGCAAAGACAAGAGGAAAAAACAGTATAAAAATAATCAAAAATAATACTGTAAAATACTTTTTAAGCGATGAAACCATATGCCATCCTCCATTTTTTTAAATATAGTAAAAAATGTCACATCTCAAATATTAATTATCCTGTATTTTCTTGTGAATCCAGATCATCTGCCGCCGGCATTACCGCGGTTTATGACATGATAAAACCGCACCCTGATACTCGATTCGCAAGGGATGGGCCATATAACCGGAGTTTGTCAATATTTGTTATTTGAGATGTGACACCTCTTCCTTGTTATTATTCAAAAATCACCCTCATGCCGATTCGGAACATGTCAATGAAAATGAGACGCCCCAATGTCAAAAATTAAAGTAGCAATGTCTGACTATCATCTGTTTCATACTAAATTCTTCAGTACATTAATGTGAAAAGAAACATTTATCTGTTTTTTGCGTGTAATTCCGCATCATCCAAAGAGTCATATCCCAACCCTACGACCATTTTTTCATATATTATTTCGCTCATATTATGATCGTTTATCTGCATTTCCAGCATGTCATGATATAAATATTCAAGTGTGGTATCGGAATATGTTGTTAATTCACCCTTTAAATAAGTTTCAAAGGAGGTTTTGTACTCTGCATCATCATTGCTGCTGACAGGTCTTGCCCCGCTCATAAGATTGGGGTATTTCTTAAACATGCTTATTTGCCATTGATACTGAATCTCAACAATTTTATCAATTATTGGATTGTTATTTATTGGCGGGATCAGGTTGTCCATTTGTCCATATTTATAATTCATTAAATTGATATCTTTTTTTTCAGCATCTTCAAGATCATGAAGATAACTTCCAAGTGTTTTTTCAGACCATGATTGGAATTGAGCCTTTCTTATTCTTTTAAAGCTGTCCGGATCCTCCTGGCAGCTGTATTTTTGAAACGTATTTACGCTTAAAAACATCTTGAGCTCAATCTCCAGTATTTTGTCTATTAAACTGGCATTCATTATCTGTACCCCCATTTATTGCACCAAAAGCGTTTAACAAAAAGCGTTAAACGCAAATCCCAAATAACAAATAAAAAGATGAACGTCCAACATTGAACATCGAACGTCGAATAATGATATCGCTCCGCTCCGCCTGTTTATAAATTGGCAGAATACCTTATTTGAAATTCGATGTTGGACGTTCGATGTTCGACGTTCATAGTCTTTTAGACCCCTTAAATTATAAATAATAAGCACCAAAAGCATTTAACAAAAAGCGTTAAACGCAAATCCCAAATAACAAATAACAAACAAAAACCCAAAACTTAAAAACTGCCCTTGACCTCTTGAATCCTTAAATCCTTTTACCTATCCATATTGAAATTATAAATAATCACATGTTATTGAATAAAAGCCTGGATAGCATGTAATTTTTCTGCAATGACAGTAGCAAACCATAATTCATATGCCCTGCCGACAACATAGACAATAAAAAATAAATACATGGATATAAGGCTGATAGCCGTTATTTTTGTCATCTCTTTATTTATGAGGAAAATAAAAATAGTAATGATAGTCAAAAAGAGCAGTAATAATTTAAGTTCCACAATATAATTGATGGTATCCGGGTTCATAACAATAGGACCGTTTAACAGGACATAAAGGAAAAGAGGCGCGCCCAATACAAAACAAATATCAAAGATATTGCTTCCAAGGGCATTTGCCACGGCATCGTTATAATTGCCTTTTTTTGCGTCTTTGATGGAAAGAATCGTGTCAGGCACACTGCTTGCGATTGCAGCGAGGATAACAGCAATAAAATAACCATGGAGATGAAGCAATTCACCTATTGTCTCACAGCTGTGAACAAGCAGCCAGCAAGCAAAAGCAATAAATAACATTGAGACAAAAAGAAGTAATAATGCATTTCCTGTAACAAAGGAACTTTTACCTATGACAGCATGTTCCAGATCAATTTTAAAGAAAGCGAAAACCCTGGAACTGTTTTTACCTGTTCTTTGCTTTTTATTTTCCTTAGTGTTCCCATTATCCCCATTTTTTTTATGACGGTAAATCATCCATGAGGCATAAAAGGAATAAAGTATTATCAAAAAAAATCCATGATACCATGTCAATATATCTCCAAAAAAAAATATTAAAAATAACTCGGCGCAAATCAATGTCAGACCATCGCGCAAAATAACGACTTTAGATAACCGGATGCTTGTGTTTTTGGATTTCCACACCACAGCAAAAATAACAAGGGCCGGAATAATCATGGCGTTAAATATTGCGCTGCCGGCTGTTGTCCCGAGCCCACCGGAAAATCCTGTTGTGTTTTGATAAAAGAATAAATAAATAAAGGTAACCCACAACTCGGGCATGGAACTACCAATAGCATTAATGGTCGCCCCTTTTATCCCCTCAGACATATTCCTGCCTAAATAATCCGCTGCAGTTTCAAAACCATCACATGCCTTGATAATTATCAAGCTCGCAAATATTATGATTAAAATACTTGTAATCATCGACATGTATAAATTATCCTTTAAAAAAGAATGTAATATCAAAATAAAAAAGTCTGC
>DAOWOC010000108.1 GCA_030642225.1 Deltaproteobacteria bacterium | reverse complement strand
TGTGATTCAAAGGGACATCCAGTGACCCGATTACAGCTCCATCTTTAAAATTCAAAACACTGCAATCAACCTCGCCATGTCTTATTAAATATATACGGGTTGCTTTCACTTTTATTTTTTTCTAAATTTGACGGTTTTGGAAAAGTATCCTTATTAAATATCAGGAGCCAGTTCAATCCGATGCTCCACAAGAGACATACCTTTTATCCTGGCCTTAATTATTTTTTGTTCACCAAAAATATTTACCAGTTTTATCCCATCATCAGTCAATTCAACGGTATCAACTGCATCAAGGACAAGATCCTCTTTCCCATCACTCAACAGATAAGCATTTGCCTCGCACATTTTATATCTCCATCTTTTTTTTTAGTTCTTCAATTAACATATCAACAAAATGGGGCAATGGTTCCCTTTTTACTCCTATGATAGAAATTTTTTCCTGAGTAAGAGGTAATATAATCTTTTGAACCTTTGCCCTGCCGATTTCTATTGCCATGCGCTTTGTCACTTCTCCCATCATGGCATCAGCGATCAAGATTGAAATAGGCCCTATCAGAAAATCAACATCATGAACCGTGACAGCAATAGCGTTTTCACCCGTTGCACCTTTATTTGCCCCTGACTTTAACATCTGACTTGTTGCAATTGCATTTGTCCCAATCGCAATAACCTTAATCGCCTCACCAAATTCTTCCTTAAGACGCTTAATGATGGTTCCGCCTATGCCGCCACCCTGACCATCAATAACACATATGCTTGTCAATATCCCCCCCTGCAATATTTCTATAATTTTCTAACCATAGATGTCTGAGATCTCTTCCTGCGGGACAATCTTTTAGACGGCCCCTTTTTCCTTGTGTTAAAATCCACGTCTTTTTCCAGGATTTGGCATCCTGCGCATTCCTCATACAACGAATTATCAACTCGATCCATAAAACGCTGGCACTTCACCACACTACTGCCTACATTCTTAACCCTGTCCGCCAGACCATTATCACATGTAATAACAACGGCCTTATCTTTTTCAACCTTTGCCATTTTACTAATATAATCATCAGCTGTCTCTCCGAGACGCGAATATATAATTCTTATATTTTTTCTATCTTCTTTATATTCACTCTGAGAACCATTTTTCCACCCATCAAAGACAACTGTCAATTTAAATCTTTTAATTACTGCATATTCCTGAAGCCTGCCTATCAATTCTTCTCTTCTAACTTCCATACTTGCATAATTGTCTTTTGTAAAATGACTATACAAAAGATTATATCCATCTACAATAACATGTATCCCCAAACCCAATACCCCTTTTAAAAATTACTTATTTTAATGCCGATTATATCTATAATTCTTTCGAGCTCATTACTATCACTATAACTCACATGTATCACACCTTTGCTACCACGGTTCTTTATTTCAACCCTGGTACCAAGGTGACACATTAACTCCTCGCTTATTTTCGATATAATTGCATCCCTGCTTGCGTTTGACTTTTTTCTTTTCTTAAGGGTTGTTTTTTTCATCTGCAAAAGCAAGGCTTCTGCCTGTCTGACGGATAATCCTTTTTCTACAATAACCTTTCTTAAGGCAAACTGTTTATCAATATCAGACAAAGACAATAGACATCTGGCATGACCTGGCGATAATTTATTTTCTATCAGGTCCTGAAGAATATCCCCGGGCAATTTCAATAGCCGCAAAGAATTGGCGACCGTTGACCTGTCTTTTCCTATAAGTTTTGCCACGTCTTCCTGATTAAGATTAAAATCCTGTGCAAACAATGCCAATGCCCGTGCCTCTTCCACAGGATTTAAACCAACTCTCTGGATATTCTCAACAAGGGCAATGGCAAGGGCATTTTTGTCGCTTACATTTTTTACAACCACGGGTATCTTTTTAAGCCCCGCATCCTTTGCAGCGCGCCACCTTCGTTCCCCTGCTATAAGCTGATACCCTTTTTTTGTATTATCCTCACGGACAACTACAGGCTGAAGCACACCCTGGCTGCGCACGGAATTGACTAATTCATCAAAATACGCATCCCTCTCAAATTGCCTCGGCTGATAAGGATTTGGGAAAAGGTCTTCTATGTCACATAAAAAATACTCGTCAGGCGTATCGTTCACAAGATTAATATCATCGAACAATGCGTCAAGCCCCCTGCCAAGGCCATTCCTAAATGGCTTTTTCATAAAAAACCCTTCTATTATGAATTTCTTATTAATTCCTTTGCCAGCGATAAATAGCGGGCAGCACCGACACAATGAGGATCATAAAGAAAAACAGGTTTTCCGTAACTCGGGCATTCGCTTAAGCGAACATTCCTTGAAATTACTGTTTTAAAAACCTTTTCTTTGAAATGCTGCCTCACGTCACTTTCGACCTGATGGGCAAGTCTGTTTCTACTATCAAACATTGTCAACAGAATGCCTTCAATAATCAGCCTTCTGTTAAACTTATTTTTAACCTTACCAATTGTTTTTACAAGCTGACTTAAACCCTCCAGCGCATAATATTCGCACTGAAGCGGAACAAGCACAGAATCGGCAAAAGACAAGGAATTAAGGGTCAGGATATTCAATGATGGTGGGCAATCCAGGATAATATAATCAAATGCCCCGGAGTCTTCCGATAAAACCGACTTAAAAACCTTCTCCCGCGATGAAAAACCAAGAAGCTCAACCTCTGCCCCTGCAAGATCATGGGATGATGGTATTATAAATAGATTTTTAACCTCAGTCTCCCCAACAACTTCATCAAACCTTTTCCTGCCAAGCAAGAGATCATAAAAGGAAAAATTTATTAAAGACTGCGTAAACCCAAGCCCACTCGAAGCATTTGCCTGCGGATCACAATCAACAAGCAGAACCTTCTTTTTAGATAAAGCGAGTGATGTAGCAAGGTTAACAGCAGTCGTTGTCTTTCCGACACCACCCTTCTGATTTGATACTGAAATAATCTTTACCATACCCTTTATCCAACCCTTCTGATATTTATTATTATCTAATCATTAATTAAATTAACATAACATCTTTTTTTTTAAAAATCATTTTTATCCGAATGTTTCACGTGAAACATTTATAAAAAAATAAATACTCCACCCGCATAATCAGGGATTTAATGTAAAAATAAATATATCTATTTAATATTTTTATGATAATTTACCTGCATAAATACACAGAAACATATAATTAAAAAACATAAGGGGCAAATTATGGATAAAAAACAAATCAATGTAATTAAAAAGGTCTTTTCGCTTATTGATACCTATCAAGACCAGGCTATTGAGTTACAGAAAAGGCTGACATCAATTACAGCACTGGGTCCTGAAAACAATGGTGATGGGGAAAAGGAAAAAGCTGAATATCTAATGAAAGAACTGCGAAAAACAGGAATGGATGAAGTCACAATCATAAAGGCACCTGACAAAAGAGTTACCTGTGGATATCGGCCCAATATCATAGGTAAATTATTCGGTGATCCGGAAAAACCATTTACCTGGTTTTTAACGCACACGGATATTGTGCCGCCTGGCGACCTGACATTATGGGACACTGATCCTTTTCAGTTAGACATAAAAGGGGACAAGCTTACCGGAAGAGGGGTGGAGGACAACCAGCAATCAATGGTTTCATCAATCCTTGCCTGCAAGGCTATAGTTGAGGCAGGGATAAAACCCACGGGCAATGCAGGGGTTGCTATTGTTGCCGATGAAGAAACAGGAAGCGCTTATGGCCTTGATTTTTTGATAAAAAACCATCCCGATCTATTCTCAAAAAAAGACAATATAATTGTGCCTGATTTTGGAAGTAAAGACGGCACACTCATTGAAATAGCAGAAAAAAGCATACTCTGGCTCAAATTTACAATTAAAGGCAAGCAAGTCCATGCTTCGACTCCTGATAAAGGAATAAACACCACAAGGGCAATGTCGCAGCTTATTGTAAGATTAGATCGGCTGACAGCTATAAACAATAAAACAGATGCGCTCTTTGATCCCCCTGGATCAACCTTTGAGCCAACCATGATAAAAGCAAACGTCACCAACATAAATACGATCCCTGGCAAAAATATATTCTATCTCGATTGCAGGATATTGCCTGAGTATAATTTAAAGGATATAAAGGAAACTATAAAAATAATCTGTAACGGGGTTGAAGATGAATATGGTGTCAGGATAACAATAGAGGATGAACAATATGCCCAGGCAGCGCCTGCCACATCTCTATCTGCAGGGGTAGTAAAAATTTTATCTGAGGCAATACAATTTGTTACAGGAAAAAAAGCATGTGTCAAAGGAATCGGTGGTGGAACAGTAGCTGCTTTTTTCAGAAAGGCCGATCTTGATGCTGCAGTATGGTTTACTGCAAGTGAAAATGCTCATCAGGCAAATGAATTTTGCCTGCTATCAAATATAATCTCCGATGCCAAGGTCTTTGCATATATCATGCTTGATGGTTAAAAATTTTCATTTATACAAAAGACATCTAACAGTCCTGTCTTTTGCAATATTTATCATTTTCGGTATTATATTTTTGCAAATGTCCATGGCACGTGAACACCGTGGATGAAAATTACAGCCTCCAGGCGGGTTGACAGGGCTTGGAGGATCACCATAAAGAATATCCCTCTTTTTTCGCATCCTTGGATCAGGAACAGGAGAGGCCGAAATAAGGGCATTGGTATAAGGGTGCATGGGGTTTGAGTAAAGCTGCTCAACAGGTGCTATCTCAATAATTTTGCCAAGATACATAACAGCAACCCTTCTGCTGATATGCCTGACTATATTAAGATCATGCGATATAAAAATATAGGTAAGATTATACTTTAGCTGCAGATCCTTCATAAGATTTATAACCTGAGCCTGGATAGAAACATCCAGCGCTGAAACAGGCTCATCTGAAATTATCAATTCGGGTTTTAATGCCAAAGCCCTTGCAATAACAATCCTCTGTCTTTGGCCCCCGCTGAATTCATGGGGATATCGGTTAAGGATATCATGCCTGAGCCCTACGTCACTGAGTAAATTAAGGAGACCGTTATCAAGCTTTTTTCTGG
>DAOWOC010000087.1 GCA_030642225.1 Deltaproteobacteria bacterium | reverse complement strand
TAAAGAAAAAAATAATAAAATAGACCTGATGCACACATCTCTTCTTTCCTTGGTAAAAGATAGAATCTACAAATTAATATTCCCTGTCACCAGATTGCTTGTGCTTTTAAATGTATCATCAAATTATATTACCATTACAGGATTATTTCTAACCATTATCGGTTCTTTGTTCCTTGTCTTTGAAGGGTTTTATCTGGCCATGATCTTCTGGCTGGTTGGTGGACTATGTGATTTGATCGATGGCCAGCTCGCTCATTATACCGGTAATGACACACTCTTTGGAGCGCTGCTTGATTCAATCACAGACAGGTTTTCAGACCTTGCTGTTTTTACCGGCGCATGTTTTTTGTTTATAATACATGGTGACAGGATTGGAGCAATATACATATGGTTTCCTCTTGCATTAATAACCCTTATAACCGCGGGCGTTTCATTCGGGGGAAGTTATGTCAGTGCAATGGCCAATGGTCTTGGATATCATTGTAATATGGGACTTTTGCAGAGACCGGAAAGGTTTGTTATGATGATTATAGCCTGTTTGTTTGGTCTTTACGGGATTGCCACGGCAATAATCATTATATTTTTTCTTGCAACATATACCTTTTTTCAGCGCCTTATTTTTTGTTATAAAAATATGCAATGATCCTTTTTGTCTGGAATATCAATCATGCTATAAGAAAAAATATTGACATATTGACATGTTATGCTAAAAAACTTTTACTCGTTGTTCAGGGTATGGCATGTATTGGATAAAAATAATTTTTTACAAAGTTTTTTTTCAATCCCGGTTAATCAGATAAATAAATTGATAGCCGAAGATATCAGTGCATAACATGGAGGGATAATTTTATGGTTATTATAATGAAGGCTAATGCCTCACAGGAAGATATTAATGAAATAGTAAAGGCTATTGAAAAATACGGGCTTAAACCTCATATTTCTAAAGGGGAAGAGCAGTCTATAATAGGTGTTATCGGCGACAGGCGTTCCCTTGGCGATATTTCCTTTGATCACCTTGCGGGTGTTGAAAAGGTTGTGCCCATAATAAAACCCTATAAACTGGTAGGCAGGGAAATCAAAAAGTATAATACTGAGATAGATATAAATGGCGTTGTTATCGGTGGTAATAAAATAGCTGTTATTGCAGGACCATGTGCTATTGAAAATAAAGAGATGCTCATGGAGGCTGCACACGCACTTAGTTCAATAGGGATTAAAATTTTAAGGGGCGGGGCATTTAAACCAAGGACATCGCCTTACAGTTTCCAGGGGCTTGGTGTTAAAGGATTGGAATATCTGCGGGAGGCTGGCGATAAGTACGGCATGAGGGTTGTTACCGAGGTTCTTGATCCAAGGGATGCAGGGGTAGTTGCGGAATATGCAGACATTATCCAGATTGGAACGAGAAACATGCAAAATTTCAGACTTCTTGAAGAGGCAGGCCGCATGAATAAACCTATCCTTTTAAAAAGGGGTATGTCTGCCACTATAAAGGAATTTTTAATGTCTGCAGAGTATATAATGGCCCAGGGAAATGAAAAAATAATCCTCTGTGAACGCGGCATAAGGACATTTGAAACCGAGTCAAGAAATTCTCTTGATATTACATCCGTGCCTTTATTAAAACTTTTTACTCATTTACCGGTTATAGTAGACCCAAGTCATGCAGCAGGCAGGATAGATATTATAAATCCAATTTCAAGGGCAGCTGTTGCAGCAGGTGCGGACGGCTTGATGATAGAGGTACATCCGCATCCTGAAAATGCACTGTGCGATGGGCCCCAGTCATTAAGGCCTGAGATGATGACAGGGCTTTTAAAAGAAATAAGCCTTATTGCAAATGCAATTAATAGAACACTTTAAGATAAATGTAACTGTTTACGGTTTACAGTTGACGGTTTTCTAAAAAAGGCAAAATCAACGAAGCAGTACGTCTATTTGATTGTGAGTAATTGATTTATAAAGTCGATTATCGTGCTGTTATAGTCTATATTAAGTATGTATTTCGATTCAACTGTGAACTGTGAACCGACAACCGTGAACGGTTACAGATAAATATAAAAATTTAAAAGGTGAACATCTAATGGATTTAAAAACGATATCGCTATCTCTCCCCCATGACAGGGGTTATGATATTATCATTGGTGAAGATGCCCTTCTTTCACTTCCTGATTTTATCTCATCAAATTTTAAAGATTACAGGCTTGTTGTTATAACAGACAATACAGTAAAACGTATTTTTTATGACAATCTGATCGCTGTTTTATCCACAATTGATAATAATGTGCTGTGGTTAAGCTTTAATGCCGGAGAAGCCTCGAAAAAAATATCAACCATAGAAACCCTGGCAAGCCAAATGGTAGAGGCCGGGCTCACAAGACAGACCCTTGTGCTTGCACTGGGCGGCGGGGTCGTTGGTGATATTGCCGGGTTCTTATCCTCTGTTTATATGAGGTCGGTTCCATTCATCCAGATACCCACAACACTTCTTGCAATGGTAGACAGCAGTGTAGGCGGTAAAACCGGAGTAGATCTGCCACAGGGGAAAAATCTTATTGGTGCATTTTATCAGCCGTCTACTGTTATTATTGATACTCTTTTTTTAGAGACACTGCCTGTTGATCAATTTCAGCAGGGGCTTGCAGAAGCGGCAAAATATGCCATTGGTCTTGATGCGTCATTGTTTGATTTTTTTATTGATAATGTTGAAAATATAAAAAATCTGGAACCAGATATTTTAATGCATCTTATAAGTTCATGTTGTGACAATAAGGCAAAGGTGGTCTCAGGTGATGAGCATGACAGGGGGATGAGGCATC
The DNA here is from genome assembly GCA_030642225.1 of Deltaproteobacteria bacterium. Classification (GTDB taxonomy): domain Bacteria; phylum Desulfobacterota; class DAOWOC01; order DAOWOC01; family DAOWOC01; genus DAOWOC01. The sequence goes on along the minus strand of DAOWOC010000087.1, from coordinate 2,831 downwards.
TTTTGAACCTCGGCCATACTGTCGGACATGGCCTTGAGGCCTCAAGCGGTTATAAATTCGGCCATGGTGATTGCGTGTCCATTGGTATGTGTGTTGCTGCAAGAATCTCAGTCATGTTGAATATGATATCAGAAAAAGAAGAGGCAAATTGTAATGACCTGTTAAAACGCCTTGGCCTCCCGAACAGTATACCAAAAGGTTTTTCTTCGGATAATATTATTAAGGCCATGAAACATGATAAAAAAAGGCTTGCAGATCAGCATATAATGGTTCTTCTTAATGGGAGAGGTAAATCCTGTGTTATAAAGGATGTTGATGAAAATCTTATTATCAAGGCAATTGAAGCTTTATCATAGAATATATTTGTCCTTGAGGAGCTGATAATGGAAGAAAACAACAGTCTTGACCCATTGAGAAAAAAAATCAGAGAGCTTGATGGCAATATCCTCGAATTATTAAGTGCAAGATCAAACCTTGCGCTTGAAATAGGAAGTATTAAAAAACAGCTTAACAAGCCTGTTTATGCCCCTGATATTGAGGAAAAAAAACTTAAGGAACTTATAGATAAAAACAAAGGGCCATTAAGAGAAATTGATATACGCCATATATTTGGTGAGATTATTTCCAGCGCTCGCGCTCTGGAACAGCCTTTAAGGATTGCCTATTTCGGGCCTGAGGCATCTTTTACACATCTTGCATCAAAGGAACATTTCGGCAATTCCCAGAGTTTTTTGCCGGTACATACCATTGAGGAGGTGTTTGATGCTGTTGACCGTGGCATTGCGGAATTTGGTGTAGTGCCTATAGAAAATTCAACTGACGGCCATGTGTCAATTACGCTTGATTGTCTGATTATGTTTAAAAATATCCTGATTATAGGCGAAGAACAATTAAAAATTTCGCACTGTCTTGCATCACTCAGCAAGAAATTATCAGATATCAGGATAGTTTATTCACATATGCAAGCTGCGGCTCAATGCAGAGGCTGGTTAAATAAGCATATGCCAAATGCTCAATTGCTTCTTGCTTCAAGTACAGCAGAAGCTGCGAGAATTTCTTCAAGTCAAACAGATGCCGCGGCAATAGCAAGTGAGGAGGCTGCAAATCATTATGGATTGGATATTCTGGCAAAGGCTATTGAAGATAATTCACGAAACATAACAAGGTTTCTTATTATCGGCTCTATGAATATTCCTTCTACTGGCAGGGACAGGACTTCAATAGTCTTTACATCACAGCATGTCCCCGGATCTTTATACAAGGCTATTGGATGTCTTGACCCTCAAAATATAAATATGACATCCATCCATTCGCGGCCATTAAAAGACAGGCATTGGGAATATGGCTTTTTTATTGATTTTGAAGGCCATATAGATAATCCCAGGATATCGGATGCAGTTGCTCGCCTTGAAAAAAAAGTTAATTGGTTTAAGTGGCTTGGCTCATATCCAATTTGCGGTAAACAATTGAAAAATAATTGAAATTTTATAAAAAGGGTAATAAATGAATGGATAGACCTCTGTATATAGGGGTCCCTGGCTCAAACAGCATGACCCACCGCGCCCTTATTCTTGCCTGTATGGCGAGTGGGGATTCCATGCTGACAAATTGTCTTAAAAGTGATGATATTGCAGTAACCATGAATGCCTTAAAGTGTATGGGGGCAGGTATTGATACAATATCCCCTAATCAGTTAAAAATAAAAGGCACGGGAGGTATTGTCAAGGCATGTAACCCCTGTATTTCCATGGAGGAATCAGGGACAAGTCTCAGGCTTTTATCGTGTATCGCTGCATTGGGAAATCATGAATACCTGTTTACCGGAAAAGGCCGTTTGAATAAAAGACCCATGGTCCCTTTATTAGATGCCCTTGGTGAACTTAAGGTAACTATAAAAAGTATTGAAAATAACGGGTGTGCTCCGTTTTCAATTATGGGGCCTGCATCAGGTCATGAAGTCCATATTGATGCCTCTTTAAGCAGCCAGTTTTTATCCGGGCTTTTAATAATGGGCGGCGTATTTAAAGACGGATTAGACATAAAGATAGAATCTGGAATATCCTCTTTGCCTTATGTTTATATGACTATTGATGCCATGAAACATTTTGGGGTTCAGGTAGAAAAGATAGCAGAAGATCATTTCAAGGTCTTTGGCGGTGGTTATACAGCAACTGATTATGATATAGAAGGAGATGCGTCAAGCGCCTCCTATTTTTGGGCAGGAGCTGCCCTTACAGGGAGATCTGTTTGCGTGCCTTTTATACCGTCAACGAGCCTTCAGACCGATATGGGTATTTTAAATATCCTGGAAGAAATGGGCGCAGAGGTAATTTATCAGGCTGATGGTTCTATTATAGTGCATGGAAAAGAACTTACAGCAGTTGAAATGGATGTAAACCATATACCGGATCAGGTCCCGACACTTGCATTGCTCGCAGCTTTTGCAAAAGGGAAAAGTCGATTTTCCAGTATTGCCCACCTGCGCCATAAGGAATCCGACAGAATTTTTGGTATATCGGAAAATCTAAATGCGATGAAGATAAAGGTTAATGTTGGTGAAAATTTTATTGAGATAGATGGAGGCAGTCCACAACCTGCAACCATAAAGACATTGAATGATCACCGCCTTGCAATGGCCTTTTCTCTTGCAGGACTTGTTGTCAAAGATATTAAGGTGGACAATCTTCTTTGTGTTAATAAATCATTTCCTGATTTTTGGAAAGAGTTTGAAAAACTCAGGATGTGATAAAAAATTAAAGATATCCCCCATTGATTTTGTCTTATCAAAAGAGAGTTTCGAGGCTTAAAAATATAACTGGAAAACTAAAACC
>DAOWOC010000261.1 GCA_030642225.1 Deltaproteobacteria bacterium | reverse complement strand
GCTCAATGGCAGAGCGGGTGGCTGTTAACCACTAGGTTGATGGTTCGAGTCCGTCCCGGGGAGCCAGTAATCAATCCGCTGACTAGAGCGGTTTATATTTGCAACAAAAACCCTGATGATAAAAATCATCGGGGTTTTTGTTGCAAGATCAATCCAGTGCTTCCTTATTTTGGGAAATATACCTTAACTCACTGTCTTATTTTTAGGGTCTACTATAAACCAGTATAATTTGCTTTTTACAAAGGTATTAAAAAATAAACTGTAACATTGCCCTGACCCTGTTTCCGATCTGATTTTTAATATTATATAATTCCGGATGTGCGCTTTTAAGATCATTTAAAAGATAGGAGTAATCAGCGCTTATCCTTAAATTATGTTTTTTAAAATAATAATTTATTCCTAAGATGTAATCCTGAAGATTATTTTCATATGCGAGTCTTCCATCTTTAAATTCAATAAGTCCAAGGCCGGTTTTTAGTGCATCCACAGGGGTGGAATCACATATCCTTTCAATATATCCATGTTTTGCCACGATCTCAAGTTTATGTTTTATTAAAAAATAACCTAAATTTAAGCGGTATCCCTGGCGGTTCCAATCTTCATGGCCGGTAAACGAGCCTTGTTGATCAAAGTTTTCCCAGCCATATTCCGCATCCATGGAAAATCCCTTATAACGGAATAATATCGCTCCATTTAAACCAATATCCTCAATATCATAATCATGGTAAATATTTGTTGCAGCAAGTGTTAAAGGGTTTACATCAATATATTTTGTTGCCCTGTCTTTATATGTATAACCTGACATTAAAAAACATATTTTGGGAGAGGTTGTATAGTCAACATCACCTTGTTGGGTAATCTTGAATTTACCTAACGGGTTTAAGGCTATACGCATTACATAAAGCATGTCGCTTGTTGGATTTGATGCCCCTTGTGTATCACGGCCATTGAATATGCCTGTCCAGTACTGAATAAGGCCTTTTTTCCCCAATCCATTAATGTCACCATTTAAATTTATACCCTGTGACCGGTAGATTAGAAGACCGCCCAAAGGGAAAAGAATGCCTTTTTTAGTATGGCTCGATACAGGAAATATACTGTTTCCGCCTGGCCAGGATGGTTCTATTCTGTTTCCGAATATATCTTTTGCCTTGCCTTCAATATCTGTTTCACCTGTGAATATGGTTCGCGCAACTCCGTTTAAACCAAAACCTGATTGCCAGAATTCAAGCCCATAAGGAATTTTCATCCGTCCGGCCTGGATTCTGAATTCATTAAATCTCTGCCATTGAATATAAGCATCATGCAGATTGACTTTGCCTTTTGGTTCAAGTTGAAGATGCAGAAAATATTTCCATGCAATAGTTGGCGCATTACCATCTATATATAAACGGGCTCTTCTTACAAAAAAATTATTCCAGTCCTCATTGCTGTAGCCTAATATGCTGCCATTTTCATCCTTTACTACTGATGCCCTGTCAAAATCCATATATGTATAACGTAACTGTATTGCAGCTTTGATTCTCATTTTATAAGCATCATCCATGCTTTTTATTACAAAACCATTATCATATCCTGTTACCAGGTAATGTGTATCTGATTTTTTTATGTATTTATTATTGTTTTCAAGTTCTAAAATACGTTCATTAAGTTTTTTAATCTCATCCTTTAAAATATCAAATTCAGGGTTTGATTCAGCTCTGGCCGGTATTGCAAAAAAGAACAGGACACAAAATAATGTCACGCAGATAAAAAGATGTTTAATAATATTTTTTGTTTTAGGCTCGTTTAAGCATTGCATGAAAATTTTCTTTATTAAAAAATATGCAGCCGCAGTATTAGCATATAATTAAAGTCAGTTAATAAGGCGAGTAAATATATAAGAGTTTTTTTTATTTGTAAAATTATTTATTTTTACAAATAAATGGGGCTGTTTTTTTTCGAAAATAAAGATCAAATATTAGAAATGATTTATATCTCTGTTTGAGGATAGTGTTAACTGCTTTTTAAATTTTTTTTTGTATTAATATGATTTTCCAGAATATTATGATAATATCTGATTTGTTCAACATATCTCACTGGTTCTTCACCTCTTGCATAGCCATATTTTAATGTTTTGTAGTATTTTTTTTGAGATAGAAGTGGCAGGACTGTTTTAAGATCATCCCATGAATAAGCATCCTTCCCCTGGTTTTCGGCTAATGTCTGGGCATCATACATATGCCCCATACCTACATTATAGGCTGCAAGCGCAAACCATATCCTGTTGTCTCCCTTTATTTTTTTCGGTACCCTGTGAAGGAGCGATGACATATATTGGGCCCCTCCAAGGATACTTTCAAGCGGATCAAGCCTGTTTTTGACACCTAATGAATCTGCTGTAAGCCTTGTCAGCATCATTATGCCGCGTACACCTGTGGGGCTGATAGCTGTATCATCCCAATGAGATTCCTGATATGCCTGGGCAGCAAGGAGTGTCCAGAAGATATTGAATTTTTGTCCGGCATCTATAAATAATGGTTGATAGGAAGGAAGTCTTTCATTGATACGTCTATGAAAAACTTTTGTATCCACATAATCAAATTTTTTCACATAATCATAATAGCGTTTTTCAAGTTCTGTCAGATTTCCTTTTTGTTTAAAATCATCAATAAAATATTTAACTGCCCTTTTAAGGTATTTTCGTTTGGGATTTAGTGCCCAGGCCATGGGTTGTTTCTCAGTTAAAGAAAAACATATTAATAATTCAGGATAATATCTTCTGTTAATAGCAACAATATCTGAATCAGCGATTGTGCAGTTCAACTCTTTTAGCCATACTTTTTTGAGTATCTGTTCTGTTGAAATATCTGTTGATGTTTCCCATTT
>DAOWOC010000266.1 GCA_030642225.1 Deltaproteobacteria bacterium | reverse complement strand
GGATACTGTATTTATTATTGACCCAATACCCGCTAACACGTCATTTTTTGCAGGAGATTTGGGAGGCGCCGGTTCAGGGCCGATAACTTTTATTGATGGAACGACTTCAAGCGGATTAACATATACCTTTATCAGCCTTGGAGATGCTACGGATGACATTGATTTTTCAAATGACAATGGCGCCACATATAATTATGTACCTGTCCCTGATGTCAATGGATATGACAGCTCGGTGTCAGACATCCGAATCAATCCAAAGGGAGTATTTAACGGAACGAGCAGCGGGAATAACCCTGATTTCAGGCTAAGATTTCGGGTCATGGTAGAGTGATCTAATCTCCATAATGAAATTTTATTGCCGATCCCTGCCTCAATATTGTCAATTGCCAGAAAAGAGTCATTTACGTCTTTTATCTGCTTAAAGCTTTTATTTCTGCCCCGGATATCAAAGGTATATTTATTATCAATATAAAAATCCCCCTTTTGATCTTTTTTATAATTATCAGGATGCATAATTAATTATTATCATGTAAGGTGCTTGTATCTATTAAACATTTTATTTTTTACATTCCTGTTTTAATCTCTTTTTCTGTTTAAGTTTTTTAGAAAACAACCATTAATTTTTTTTAATTTCCTGAAAATCTTAATTAATTTGGATAATTATGTTTAACAGGGCATTGAATAATAACAAAATTTAGGAGGGAACAATGGTAGATTTCAGCTTAACTAAAGAACAGATCGCGATGAAAGAAAGTATTGGCAAATTTTGTCAAAAAGAGGTTAAGCCTCTTGCAGCTGAGCTTGACAGACTGGCTGATCCCAATGATGTATTCCCGATGGCAGAGAAGATTATAAAAAAGGGTGTAGCGCTTGGGCTGCCGTTTATGGTTATACCAAAAAAATATGGCGGGCTTGGGGCTGACAACATAACCGTTGGGGTTGTGTTTGAGGAGATGTCCAAGGCTGACGCAGGTTTTGCAGGAAACTTTGGCATAAGTAATATTGCATGGCTGCCTTTGCTCGAAGGGGGTACAGAGGATCAGAAACAAAAATGGTTTAAAAAGGCCCTTGAAGATGAGAGTGGTTTATCTCTTGCGTGTTGGGCTGCCACTGAGCCTCAGGGTATTGGCATAGATTCTGATAAGGTTTGGGAAACAGGTGAATTTGCCTTAAACTTAACGACAAAAGCTGTTCCTGATGGAGATAATTACAGGATAACCGGAGAAAAATGTTTTATTACCGGCGGAGGCATTGCAAAATTTTGTACTATCCTTGCCGATACCCCGGGCGGTCCGAGTCATTTTATTGTTTCAACCGATACCCCTGGATTTAAGGTTACAAGGCTGGAAGATCTTATGGGACATCGTGCCATGAACAATGCGGTTTTATTTTTTGATGATATGGTTGTTCCAAAGGAAAATCTGATCTCAAAAGAAGAGGGCAATGGTATTACCGAGATGATGGGCGTGCTTGGGTATTCTGATGCCTGGGTTGCGGCACTTTCCATAGGTATAGCTCAAGCTGCCTATGATGCTGCCTTTGAATATTCAAAGATGAGGATTATTTCTGATAAGCCGATAATCAGATTTCAGGCAGTAGGGACATTAATAGCTGATATGGCAATGTTAATAGAAGCGGCAAGGACAATGGTCTGGAAGGCTCTTTGGACAAATGATTCCGAGGGGATCCCGAATCCAAGACTTTCTGCGCTGGCAAAGGTCTTTGCAAGTGATACGGCAATGAAGGTCACTACTGATGCTGTTCAGGTCTATGGCGGCGCCGGGTATATGAAGGAAAATCCGGTTGAGAAATTGATGAGGGATGCCAAGGTTACCCAGATTTACGAGGGGACAAATCAGGTGCTGCGCAATATTGCAGCGACCTTGCTCTTTCTTGGTGTCTGATAGAACCGCACGGCCATGCGTTTTTTACGTTTAGGCCGTGCTGTTTTACTAAAATAACATTAACCATGGGATATTGTTTGGTTTTTTAGCAGGAGATAACCCGCTTGCTCGCCCAATTTCGGTTCATCCCCATGCCTGTGGGATAAAAATAGTCGTTGTTCCTATTTTTATTCTATTCTTTACGTTAGATGATAAGTCTATTGATCCTCATCCATATCGTCGCCGTATAGCTTTTCCATACATCCAGGGCAAATACTATGGGAAAACTGAGATGATGTTTTTTTAGAAATATACGATTCCATTTGTTCCCAGGAATCTATTTCATCTGGAGCAGAATCTGGCTTTCTTATTTTTTTGCAGTGCGAGCAAATTGGCAAAAAACTTTCTAATGTGTTTACACGTTCTTTCAGCAAAAGATTATACTCATTAATTTTCTTAAAATAAAATCCAATAATACCCCCAAATATTCCGCCAAATACAACAGGTACTATATATCCTTTCATACTAAGCGATGCGCCAATTATTTGTTTTTGGAATGTAGAAAAACCACATAATAACAATACACCACAAAAAACTGAAAAAGATATAAAAAATATGTACCCTTTTTGATTTGACATTTTATTACTCCATTTAGTTCTCATCTAACGAGTCTGTAAAAAAGCCATAAAATAACAATTATGGACTTTGTAACCTACTGTTTTTATTGAATACTGTTTTTTAAAAAACCTTAAAAATGGGCTTTTCATACAGGCTCAACGTCGCAAATAACAGGATGCCAAAAGGCGCAGAGCGAAGCGGTGCGACTTTAGCAGCCTGAGTGATTTTGCATTGTTATGCAATAATTTTGATACCTTTTTTGTCTACTATGGAAAGTAATTTGAGAGTGGCACCTCTTGGCTTAGTC
>DAOWOC010000024.1 GCA_030642225.1 Deltaproteobacteria bacterium | reverse complement strand
TCCGGATAAGCCGGTTATAACAACCAGTTGATCCCGCGGAATGTTTAGATTTATGTTCTTAAGATTGTGTTGACGTGCCCCCTTTATAATAATATTGCCCATAAATAATTATCCTATGGATGAAACCATATTAGCGGCAATATTTAGAGCAGCAAGAAAACTTTTTTCATTCGCAATACCCATACCTGCTATATTATAGGCCGTACCGTGATCCACGGATGTTCTGATAATCGGCAGGCCAAGCGTTATATTAACACCATCTTCAAAATGGAATAATTTTAAAGGGATCAGTGCCTGATCATGATACATGGAAACAACAACATCAAATTTTCCATTTGCTGCGAGATAAAATACAGTATCAGGAGGCAGAGGGCCGGTGATATTAATCCCTTTTTTTCTAAATACCTCAATTGCAGGTGTTATAACGCGTATCTCCTCATCGCCGAAAAGTCCCTCTTCCCCTGCATGGGGGTTTAACCCCGCAACAGCAATCCTTGGGTCATTAATTCCCAAATAGCGTTTAAGCCAGTGGTGAGTGGTTTTAATGGTAAATTCAATCTGTTCTCTTGTAACCTTTGTACACACCTCGGATAAAGGGATATGTATTGTTACGAGCGTTACCCTTAATTTTGGACCTGCAAGCATCATAATGACCTCAGGCGTATTACTGAGGCTGGCAAGAAGTTCTGTATGGCCGGGATACGTACACCCTGCCATGCGCAATACTTTTTTATTGACAGGCAGCGTTGTTATAGCATCAGCTAAACCATTAAGTGCAAATTTTGCCGCTTTTTCAATATACCTGTAAACAGCCTTCCCTGTTTCCGGTGTTGGCAGGCCATAAATAATATCTTTGTCTGACAGGATATGGCCCGGGATAAAATCAATAATACCGTACCGGCCTTTTGCGTCTTTAGGATACTCAATAGCATTCAGAGAAAAAGAGAGATTCAAATGCTTTATTTCCCTTTCAAGCGCATTTTTATCTCCAATGACTACAGGTGTAATAAACCTGTAAATCTCCTGATTTTTTAATCCCTTGATACAAACTTCAGGTCCTATCCCACAAGGGTCCCCCATTGTAATGGCAATAATGGATTTTTTGTTCTTTACCATATGATTTATCCAATAATTATCCGGACTTTTAAAAACAATTTACTTAAAATGACTGTTTACTGATTTATCACTTATATAAACCTAAAAAACAAAACGGGACAGGATGGAGCCGGGAATCGGATTTGAACCGACCGCCTGCGCATTACGAGTGCGCTGCTCTACCGAATGAGCTATCCCGGCCTGTTAAAGATTTATATAACACTGTATGTAAATTTGTCAATTGGATGAAGGCCTGTTGAATCGCAAAAACATTGAAACAGGCACGATTTCAATACCTTTTTTATTAAATTTTTTTTCATTTTTTTTAAGCACTTCAAGTGTCTTTGGATATGGATGTGCTATGCCGATGGCCCACCCTCTTTTGAGCGAGATTGAAACAAGCCTGTCAAGCTGGGATTGTATTGCCGGTTCAGTCTGCACATTATCAAGAAAAATATCCCTTCTAAACACTGGAATCATCATATCTTTTGCAATTGGATAAACCGCTGAATCAGGAGAGGTTAAACTGTCAACTACAAAAAGACCTTTTGATTTTACGCATAAAAGAAAATCCTTCACTCCGGCTTCATTTTCAGTAAAAAGTGATCCCATATGATTATTAACACCAACCGTCCCGTCAACCCTGCTTAATGCATTAAAAAAGGCCTTTTTAATTTTATCCCTGTTCATGCCGGTTAAAAGAGCTCCTTTGCCCGGGTTGGCGCCATTGGCATTTTTTTTTGGTTCCATGGGCATGTGGAGCATGATAATACGTCCCCGCTCAACAGCTTTTTTTCTAAGATTATTGAGAAACGGACTATAGGGTAAAAAGGCAAAGGTTAGAGGCATATCAAGATCAATCAGCCCACGCCCGACCTTTTTATTATAACCCATATCATCTATAATTATTGCAAGTCTGGCGAGAGGTTTGTGATGCTTTGTAATCAGGGGTTTTACAGGCACTGTTTTTACTGTCTTTTTAAAAGGATAAATAATATCTATACCATGAGTTTTTATTCCTTTATTACTCAAGGTTAAATGCACAAGCCCTTTTTTTGTGGAATTTATTACCAGTATCGCGCCGTCGGGAATGTCCTTTAAATGTAATGAAAAAACTTCTTCAAGCTCTTTTATTGAGGGTTTACTTTCTATCTTCACACGTAAAGAGGCTATATCCCAAGTCAATCCATTATGGGTTTCACGATGGATATCTGTAAAATGTATATTATTATCAGAGATACCTAAATCATAAAAAGAGCTGTATATTGCCCTGTCAAAATCCTTAACAATCTGTTCGGCCTGAAGGCGTTTATAATCTTCATAAACAGGCTTAACAAACCTTTGTATGGCCATATCCTTAATCAGGAAAATTGCAAAAAAACATATACAGAGTATTATGATAACAGATAAGATAATACGCCATGCAGAAAAAAATTTTTTCTTTTGTGATTTAACCTTTTTACGTTTTTTTGTGCTTGTTGACTTTTGTTTAACTGGTTTTTTAACCATATTATTGCCATTTTAAAAAGGCGTTCTTCTAATTTTCTATATTAATTAATAAAAAATTTATTTACTTTCACTAATCTCCACCTTGATATTATCGCTTACCCTGGCAAATACATCCCATGATTTAAGCAGTCGATATGCCCAGTTCAACTGTCTGTCATTTTTCAGCAGCTTTTTGACATCATCATTAAGCCCTTCTGTTTTACTCTCTTTGTCTGCCTGGTCATTTTCAAAATGATGTTCAAGGTCTGCTTCACGAATAAAATGTTGCCCTGAATTACCGTTTTTGCCTTCATCCTTAATATCTATCTTAACCTGGCTGACCATTATATCAGGGACAATACCTTTTGCCTGTATAGATTTTCCGCTTGGCGTATAATATTTTGCAGTGGTCAAACGTATGCCTGAGCCATTATCAAGCGGGATAATTGTTTGAACAGAACCCTTTCCAAATGTTTGCATACCAAGAACAATCGCTCTTTTCTGATCCTGCAGTGCGCCTGCTACTATTTCAGATGCACTCGCACTTCCTTCATTTACAATTATGATAATCGGATAATGAGGCTGAGAATTTGTGGAATGTGCGGTAAATCGCATCTGCTGAGCAGTTATGCGACCTTTTGTATAGACTATTAAACCATTATCAAGAAATAAATCGGAAACCTGAACAGCCTGGTGAAGAAGCCCCCCCGGATTATTGCGCAAATCCATAACAAGCCCCTTTAACGGACCTGACTCTTTTTTAAATTTCACAAGGGCTTTTTTCAGATCATTTGCTGTTTCTTTTCTAAAATTGGTAATACGAACATAACCATATCCATCTTCAAGAAGCATACTCCTGATGCTGTGAATAGGAATAATACCCCTTGTAATTTCAAAATCACGCGCCCTTACAAAGCCTTCTCTTATTATAGTCAATACCACCTTTGTGCCTTTTTTCCCGCGCATTTTTTTAACTGCCTGCATAATGCTCATATCTTTTGTTAATTTATTATCCACTTTTAAAATTTTATCACCTGCCTTAAGGCCTGCTTTTTCCCCTGGGGTTCCTTCAATTGGAGCAACTATCGTCAACATCCCGCTGCGTATGGTTATTTCAATACCTATTCCCCCGAATTTTCCGGTAGTTTCCACCTTAAGCTCCTTATATTCATCAGCGGTCATAAAAGATGAATGAGGATCAAGCGTTGAAAGCATACCGTTTATGGCCCCGTAAAGAGCTTCTTTAGTATCTACATCTTCCACATAGGCATGTTCCACAATATCCAGAACATTGCTAAAAAGCTTAAGAGAACTGTAAATATCATCGGTCTCTGCCATGACTTTTCGTGAATCACCCCTGTACAGCCCTATTATTAAAATAAAAACCGAGCATAAAAGGATAATGGTTATTTTTTTTAATTTATAATTTTTCATAAGTCACCCCTATCTCCAAAATAATTTAACTACTTTATCTATTTTTAACCTTGACTACTTTTTACAAGACTATCAATCTTATATTAATTTGAAACACTAAACCATTTTAACGGGTTAATCGCCTTGCCATCTTTTCTTAATTCAAAATACAGGGTATCAGTTGTATCTGTTCCCATACTGCCAAGAAGACCAATTATTTCACCAAAATTCACAATATCTCCTGTTTTTTTGTAAGGCATTGCGATATGAGCTGAAAGTGTAAAATATCCATTGCCATGATTGATAATTATTACATTTCCATACCCTTTTATCCAACCTGAAAACTCAACATTTCCATTTGCAATTGCTTTTATCCTGGAATTTGATCTACCGCTTATATTAATACCCTTATTAAAAATTGCAGCCTTTAAATTCCCCTTAAACGCCCTGCCGAATTTAGAGACTATTTTGCCTTTTAACGGCATCTGCAACATCCCCTTTTTATTAGCAAAATTTTCACCAAAAGAATTCTTAAAAGAAAAATTATTTTTTATTTTTTGATTATTATCTCTTATCTTAAACTGCATGGATTCTTTTGCAGCATTAATCTGCAATAAAACAGCATAATAATCTTCCTCTCTCTGACGAAGCGCAACAAGCATGGCAAGCCTTTGATTTTTTTCCTGTTCAACATTTTTTATTATTTCTTTTTGTTTACTTTTAAGTATCTTTAATGCTGCATCCTGCTTCTGATATTCTTTTTTTATTTGATCAAGCTCAATGGCTTTTTTCATTAAATTATCATATAATCTTTGATCATGCCTTATGATACTTTCCATGCCGCGTTCTAAAAACACGGGATTATCATCTTTATTTAAAATAAAAAAAGGGAACAATACTGCATCACTATACATATAATACGCTTTGATCCTTTTTTTAAACTTCTCAAATAATATCCGGTATTCTATATTAGTTGATTTTCTTTGTTTACTTATACTGACAATTTTCCTTGAAAGCCTTTTTATATTACTCTCTGTTTTATAAAATTTTACTGTGGCATTTGCCAGTTTTTGATCAAGTTTATCCAACCGGTCTATTAGCTCTGTCTTTTCCAATGCATTTTGAATAATCTCTTTTTTTTGTGTTTCAGCTTTTTTTTGAAGGCCTTTATACTGATTCTGCGAAACTTGTTCACCGGCAAAAGCTATATTTGTTGTCAAAAAAATGGCAGGAACAATAAACAGAATTTTTTTAAAATAATACCCCTTCAAATAACAGTCTCCAATTTTAATACTTTAAATGGAGTATATGTAGAGTGTGCCAAGGTGTCAAGATTGAATAAAAAAGGTTTCACTGACCGAGAACAAACAGCCTGTGAAACCTTTCAGACACATATAAAAAATGCGTAATGCTTAAAATTTCATATCAAGCAGCAGATAAGTATTTGTAACCTTGGTATTAATCTTTGCAGGGCCAAATAAACTTGTGCCTGCTTCATAATAACTGCCGCTGTTTGCATAATCATAATCAATCTCAGTATGTCCCACACGAATTGTAAAATTTTTGTCAATGGGCTGGATATAGTAAAAATCATGCACATGACCGCGGGTATTAAGCTTGTTTAAAGGATCCTCTGCGCCCCATGAGGTCCCTACCCAATAACGAGAACCTTTATTATATTCATAACCGATTTTGGGACTGTACCGGGCAAGTTTTTTATTGATCTTATCAAGTGGGATATTAAGCCTTGCACCATAGTAAATACACTCTGATTTTTTAGTCCCCTTTACATTAAGGCTTGATCCAAGGCCAAATGGAACCATTGCCTGATTACCGGCAGGGACATTTGGCGGAACTGTTGCAAAATTCTCAACCCATATACCCATATTACCGTTAGCTTGTATCCTCATATTTCCATAACATACAAACAGATCAAGCCAGGTATTAAGAAAATTTTTTGATTCAAGTAAAAGGACATATTTGCTCAGACTGCCAAGGGAATCGGGCAGATAACTCGCATTAGGGTCCATTATAAACATTGATGCAGGTGCGCCTGCGGCAGCTGCTATCTGCGGGGCTATTACATTATCAGCAAAGGTCTGGTCAGGCGAGCATATATCCGGCACCTCCAGATAATTAAAGATAAATAGAGTATCCTTGAAAATACCGGGGAAACCTGTTTCAAACTGGCCTACATAAACATCCATGCCTTTTGCGGCCTGGGTATCATCCCTGAAAAAAGAAAGGTCATCATCACTTGTAAAATTAGCATAAATACCTCTTATGGCCATGCCGGGCATGGGGATATATTCTTCAAGCAATAAAGATATTGCGACTCCATCTGCGGTAAGATCATACATCATTGAAGGATAAACAGATTTTCTCGGGGTATTTTCCTTGAGATCTGTAGGAAGCCCGTCAGAAACAGGAAGACGGCCTATAGTTACAGCTATGGGCAGGATATCAAAAAAATAATCCATGTAAGCGCGCTCTACCCTAAGAGTTGAGTCAGATGGGACCCTTGAGTCATTAAAGTCCATCCTTGCAGGAAAGCCAGGGGCATCATTATCTATCCAGTTTTTAAACATGGTGAGTCTTGCGTGAAATCTAAGATTCTCTGTGGGTTCTGCCTTCATGTTCAAGCGGAATCTTGTGCTCTGGACGCTTGTGCCGTCATCAATATTATTGTCATGGTCAAGATACCTGTACCAGTCTGAACGGGCCCTTACCTCTGCCCCTATTTGAATCTTGTCCAAAAGGGTCTGTTTTTCCACTTCATCAAGGCGGGCACTAAGTTCCTCAACATCCTGCTCAAGTAGCTCAAGGTCAAAAGCGCTACCTTGGGCAGGAATTAAAAATATTGCCGATATAATCAAAAATAAAAATAAATGTTGTATTTTATTCATTTGAAATCTCCTTAAATAATATTATCTTATACCTATTGATTCAGGATGATCTGAATCAGCAGCATGCAACACAAGATGATCTTGTACTGCCCTTAACTCCTCTTTACTAAACAGGCCGGAAATATCCTTTTTCCTGCTGTGTTTATCCCTTGAAAAAAATCTCTCCCACTGGGTGGAGGCATACTTTGCAGGTGAAAAATCAGGCGCTGCTTTTAAATCACCATGGCATTTTCCGCATTTGTTTTGAAACACATCCTCGCCATCAACAGCAACCGCTCCATAAGGTAAATAAAATAAAAAAAACAGTAAGGCTACGATAAAACATGGAAATAATTTTTTCATGTCCTCCTCCAAAAAAATTAAATTAAAATTGGTTTATATGTTTTTAAACATCTTTTTAATAAGCAAAAAGAATAAATTACAGGTTTATATTATACATCTTATGCATATTTATATGGTTTTAATGACACAAAATAAATCTAATATCGTCATAAATATCAATATAAACGTAAACCGATTTAAAAAATTACATTACGAAAAAATACATAACATAAAGTTATTATTGCTAATATCTTTATTAACCTTAAGAAGAATATATCCTACGATTGAGTTGTTTACTTAATAATATGCAAGAGTTAATTTGCAAAAATTATTCCTGTTTTAAACAAAGAGGATAAAAAACAAAGCGGATAAAAATTTTTCCCCTTAAATATTTATGACTTTTTGCGAAGTCATAAATAATATACTGTATTTTTTTATTAAAAAAATTATTTAGGCAGTGATTTAATATTTATATTATTATATAATATTAAAAAGTATTTTAATAAAAATGAGACACTCTTTATATTTAATAAATTAAGCTCTAATTATATCACTTTTTTTCTATTCGTTCATAACCATCACCTGTTTTCCATATAAAATAGTCCGACTTTTTACATAAAATTCATAACTTTTTAATGGAGGTTTATTATGAATAATTATTTTTATTATGATAAAAAGATACAATACTGTTTTATTTTTTTAATTATATGCACAATCGGATTATTTAGTTCATTTAAAACTTATGGCAAGGAAACCTGCTCTATTTTTGGCCCATGGGAATTAGAACAATTTATCAGCGGTAACAAAACACCTCCAAAGGATCTTCAAATTTTATTCAAAGGCGCATCTGTGGCACCCGAAGGTTCCTCATGGCTTAATTACCTTGAGGAAGTACAAGTTGTACTTGATAAAGAACTGAACGGATTATTAAAAGTCAAGTTTTATGCCGGTGGGGTTCTTGGTGATGAGGCAGACACTATCCGCAAGATGAGGATGAAACAGCTGCATCTTTTGGGCGTTACAAACATGGGACTCACTAAAATGATCCCTGAACTTTGCGTGTTTGAACTCCCGTTTTTATTTGATTGGGAACCAGAGCTGTTCTATGCAGGCAAAAGAACGCAGGTTGATTATATTATAGAAAAACTTGAACCAACCATTTCAAAATATGCCGATCTGCATGGTTACCAGCTTGGTGGACTCTTAGAGACATGCTTTGATGCCTTTGGCTCAAAAATTAAACTTCAAAAGACTGATGATTTAAAAAAAATGCGGTTCTGGATTTTCAGGGGTGACAGAATCCGTGGAGAGATTGCAGATGCATATGGATTAAAAACTACTCCAATGGAACTTTACGATGTTGCCCAGGCGCTCTCCACAGGCCTGATTGATTCAACAATGGTGGGCTGGTATGTTTCGATTGTGCTTCAGTGGTGGCCTCATATTAACTATGTCACTGATTATCCGCTTTGGGGTTATGAAAGTGCAACAATACTTTTTGATGGTAAGATGTTCGATCAGATTGTCCCTTTTTTGGATAAATGGGGTCATCTCTACGGGATAAAAAATGGGAGCACTTATTTCAATAAGGCCATGAAAATATTTGACAATGCATGTACGGAATTAAGATTTATTGTAAGGGCTGATGACGGCAGGGCGAGAAAAAGGATGATTCAGGAGGGCATAAAAGAGATTAAATTTCCTGAACCTGAGCTGCAAAAATTAAGAGAAAAAATACTGCCTCTTTATGATAAACTTGCAGGTACAAAATATCCCAAAGAACTCCTTGATGAAATACTGAAATACAGAGAAGAATAC
>DAOWOC010000159.1 GCA_030642225.1 Deltaproteobacteria bacterium | reverse complement strand
GTATATATTTCATGTATGGGACGTTTGTTTTCATTTGCAATGCGGGCGCAGTCATCGTGTTCCGGCATAAAACGGGGAGAAGAGTCAGGGGGGAAATGTATTTTAATTCTTACCTTGCCCCAGGGTGTATCTATTAATCTTTCCTCTCTTTTAATACAGGCTCTTTCAATCTTCTGAATCCTTACCCCAAGGGTTGTTGTCTCTCTTAAAATAATATTTTGTATTTCAACACGCAGGTGTTGCGGGGCTATTACCTGCAGCTGAGACGCCGGACGGTTTTTTTTCATCTGTAAGGGGGTGTAGGCAATATCAAGTGCCCCTGCTTTAAAAAGAGTATCCATAACATATGTAAATAACTCAGGTTTCTGATTGTCAATATTTACGGTAAAAAGAATAACGCGATCAGTATAAATATCTTCATTAAAAGTTCCAAGATAACATCTGAGACAATTGGGTGTGTTAAGGGTATCCTTGTCACCTGCGCCGTATCCGATTTTTTTGATATGCATTTGCGGAATATTTCCGAATTCATCTGCGAGTTGAGAAACAAGGAGTGCTCCGGTTGGGGTAACCTGTTCCCATGTCTCATTAGATGGTATTAACGGAATATTTTTTATCAACAAGGTCGTTGCCGGTGCCGGAAGGGGCATTTTACCATGCTCTGTTTCAACAAATCCGCGATTGTGTGGCAGCGGGGATGCCTTAATACTTTGGATGCCAAGGGATCTAAGACAAATAACCGCTGATGTTATATCTATTATAGAGTCTATACACCCGACTTCGTGAAAATGAACTTTTTCAGGCTCTATTCCGTGTACTTCAGCTTCAGCATGTGCCAGGACACTAAATAATTCTATGGTACGTTCCTTTATCACATTATCAAGCCGACTCTTATTGAGTATAGATTTAATCTCTGTCCATGTCCGGTTGATCCTAACGGATTCTTCAACCTTTACAAAAAAGGATTTTGCCTTGATCCCGCCACGTTTAACATTAGTTAAGTCAATTTGAAAACCGTTCAGCCGGAGTTTTTGTAATTCTTGTTTCAGCTCAACAAAATCTGCTCCAAGGTCAAGAAGAGCGCCAACGAACATATCACCGCTGATTCCTGAAAAACAGTCGAGATAAAGGGAATCCTGTGCCATCTTTATTTTTCACTTTTTTTTGTCTTGGATTTTTTTGATGATTTTCCTATTTTTCTTAATGGTTTTATGGGTTCAAGCAATGCCTCTTTAAGAATTTCTTTCATGGTTTCAGCAGTTATAATCTCAAGCTTCTTTTTTACAATCTTTGGCACTTCTTCAATATCTTTTTTATTTTGAGATGGCACTATAATTGTTTTTATCTTGGCCCTCAGGGCAGCAAGGGATTTTTCTTTAAGTCCCCCAATAGGCATTACCCTGCCGCGCAGGGTTATCTCCCCTGTCATTGCAAGATCACGTCTTACCGGACGACTGGTAATAGCTGAAATCAGGGCGGTAGTCATGGTGACACCTGCAGACGGACCGTCCTTTGGTATCGCCCCGGCTGGCACATGGATATGAATATCAACCTCTTCAAAATAATCATCAGGTATATTATAATCTTCAGATAAAGTCCTTGCATAGCTCAAGGCAGCCTGGGCCGATTCCCGCATAACATCACCAAGCTGCCCGGTGATTGTTAAATTCCCCTTGCCTGGCATAATACATGCTTCAATCCTTAAGATATCGCCTCCGGCCTGGGTCCAGGCAAGACCGGTTGAAACCCCGATAAGATCGCTTTCAAGCTCTTCTTCCGGAAACTGTGAGGGTATGCCAAGGTATTTGTGAAGATTGGCCTTAGTAATCTTGAATGGCGGCTTTTCACCCTCAGCTATTTTTTTTGCTATTTTTCTGCAGATAGTTCCTATTTCTCTCTCAAGATTTCTAAGACCCGCTTCAAAAGTGTACTGGTTAATTATTTTTAAAATAGTCTGGTCTGAAATATCTATCATATTTTTTTTAAGGCCATTTTCTTTTATCTGACGAGGATTCAGGTACCGGTTTGCTATTTTGAGTTTTTCTTCATCCGTGTATCCTGAAATCTCTATTATCTCCATACGGTCTAATAGCGCAGAAGGAATAGTATCCGTATGGTTTGCCGTTGTAATGAACATAACCTTTGAAAGGTCAAAAGGCAGGTTGAGATAATGGTCGCTAAAAGAATTATTCTGTTCAGGGTCAAGAACCTCAAGAAGCGCTGAAGCAGGATCCCCCCTGAAATCGTTTCCAATCTTATCTATTTCATCCATCATAAAGACAGGATTATTTGACTCTGCCTGCTTTATACTTTGAATAATACGCCCTGGCAATGCACCGATATACGTCCTGCGATGCCCGCGTATTTCAGCCTCATCACGGAGCCCGCCAAGTGATATACGTATAAATTTACGTCCCATTGCCTTTGCTATTGAACGCCCAAGAGACGTCTTACCTACTCCGGGCGGGCCTACAAAACAAAGGATAGGGCCTTTCATCTTTTTATTCAGTTTGCGGACAGCTAAATATTCCAAGATACGGTCTTTAACCTTTTTGAGATTATAGTGATCTTCGTCCAGGACATTTTTAGCCTCTTTGATATCAAGCTTGTCACGTGTTGATTTACTCCATGGGAGTTCTACAAGCCACTCAATATATGTGCGCAGCATTGATGCTTCAGCAGCATCAGGATGCATCTGTTCAAACCTGGCAAGGTGTTTTTTTGTTTCCTGTTCAACATCCTTTGGCATACGGGCCTTTGATATTTTTTCTTTGTATTCATCAATCTCCTCAGAACGTTCATCAAAATCACCGAGTTCCTTTTTAATCGCCCTCATCTGTTCCCTAAGAAAATAATCGCGCTGTGTTTTGCCGATTTCTTCTTTTGCAACTGATTGTATCTTGGCCTGCATGGTTGATACTTCAAGTTCTTTTCTCAGATGTTCATTCACTAATTTTAATCGTTCAACATCATCAGCAGTCTCAAGGATTAATTGAGATTCGGGCGTTTTAAGTCTGAGGTTGGATGCAACCAGATCAGCGAGGCGTCCGGGGACGTTTATGCTGTTTAAAATAGCCATTATATCGGATGACAGAACGCCTCTAAGTGAGAGGATATTTTCACTCTGTTCCTTAACATTCCTCATCAACGCCTCAATTTCCAGCGGGAGTTCCTTATCAGGGATATTATCTTCTGTTGTTTGAGTTTTGATTAATTCAATTTTAACCTTATAGAAATTTTCCTTTTCCGTGTATTCAATGATATCAGCCTTGCCTACTCCCTGAATTAATATTTTGATCCGGCCATCAGGAAGTTTCAGCATCCGCATAATCATTGCGACTGTGCCGACATTATAAATCTCATCCGATTTTGGATTTTCAACTGTCTGATCCTTTTGAGCAGCGAGCATGATCAGCTTATCCTTCTCTATGGCCTCCTCAACAGCTTTAATGGAGGATGTGCGACCAACAAAAAGCGGCAGAATCATAAATGGGAAAACAACTATATCCCTCACAGGAAGAAGTGGCAGTTCATTTGGTATTGTCATATCATTTTCAGCCATGATGTCAATATCAGGTTTTTTAGGTTCATCTTGCATTATTTGTTCCCCTTATAAAGTAGTCTGAAACAATCATAAAAGGTAAAAAGTCAGATTATTTAAGACTATTTTAAGAACGATTTAAACCTTTGACAATGGGGATGGTATGAAAAATCACTTTTTTTACTGTTTTTTTTAATTTTTAAATAAAATCAGTGGATATTTAGGATAAATCAATTGTTTTGTTCTATTTTTTCTATTATCTGTTGCTGCAAAAAGAGATCAACTATAACAAGCCTTGCCATTGCTTCACAAACTGGAATTATTCTTGGAATAGCTGAGATGTCATGTCTGCCTTTAATACTTATCATCTGTTCCCGGTTTTCAATATTTACAGTTTTTTGTTGTATGGCAATTGATGGTATTGGCTTTACAGCTACACGCAGCCATATATCATGACCTGTTGAGATACCTCCCAGTATCCCGCCGCTTTTATTCGATATGAAACCGTGTTCATTCATTTCGTCATTATTTTGTGAACCACGCAACAAGGCGGCTTTAAACCCGGCGCCTACTTCAACCCCTTTTACAGCGCCTATACTCATC
>DAOWOC010000191.1 GCA_030642225.1 Deltaproteobacteria bacterium | reverse complement strand
CAGGACTGGCTTGTTGATCATATAAAAAAGAACAGGGATTTTATCCGTCCGGAAAGGTATAAAAACGAGGTACTCTCATTTTTAAAAGAGCCTCTTGAAGATCTCTGCATTTCAAGGCCAAAATCAAGGCTTACCTGGGGCATCACCCTCCCCTTTGATGATCAATTTGTCACATATGTATGGTTTGATGCGCTTATCAATTATCTATCAGCCATAGGATATCCGGACAATAAATTAATGCGCTTCTGGCCACATGTGAATCATATAATAGCCAAGGATATTCTTAAGCCCCATGCCATATACTGGCCAACAATGCTCAAGGCTGCGGGTATCCAGCCCTACCGGAGCTTAAATGTCCATGGATTCTGGAATGTTGAAGACAGCAAGATGTCCAAAAGTCTTGGTAATGTTATAAAACCACTTGACATGATTAATACTTATGGAGTGGATGCATTCAGATATTTTTTATTAAGGGATATGGTCTTTGGTCTTGATTCAAGCTTTAATGAAACATCCCTTGTAAACCGTATTAATTCGGATCTTGCCAATGACATTGGAAACCTCTTCAGCCGAACCGTCTCAATGCTCAAAAAATTCTGTAATTCTGAAGTGCCGGCACCTGATAAACTCAAGGAAGAAGATATAAGTATTATTAAACAGGCAAATAAAACCTGTGAAAAATATTGTAAAGAGATGTCAGAAATGAGCTTTCATAAGGCTCTTATAAGTATATGGGAACTCATAGGAAACGCAAACAGATATATTGTAGCAACAGAGCCGTGGGCACTGGCAAAATCTGAAGACACAAGGCCAAGGCTCAACACGGTAATGAATACGCTCATGGAATGTCTTAGGGTTATAGCCGTGCTTATAAACCCGATAATGCCGGAAACCTCAGAAAAAATGTTTTCACAGATGGGGCTTGATACATCATATATGAACATTGAAAAGGCATTTCTATGGGATCAGATACCAGCCGGGACAATAGCCGAGGTCAAAGAAGCACTTTTCCCAAGAATTAACAGTGATAAATCTGTAAAAAATAAAAAATGAGCTAAATTTAAGAACAATTACATCTATGCCGATTAAATTATCTGTAAATCTTGCAAAAATTCTTCCTTACTGCATAAGGGAAAGACCGGATGAATTCGGACTGGTTCCTGACACTGAAGGATGGATATCCATAAAAGAACTGCTTTACGCTCTTCATGAAGAAGATGGTTTCAGGGGTGTTAAACTTGCCGTTATAAAAGAAGCTGTCCTTATTTTAGAAAAAAAAGACAATATTGAGATACAAGAAAAACGCATACGCATAATGCCTGTGCAGAAAAAATGGAGCTCGCCACCGGCGTTTGAAAATCCGCATGTCATCATTTACCATGCTGTCAGACCAAAAGGTTATCCAGGGATAAAAGAACATGGGCTTGTTCCAACAAAGCACCAATGGATAATACTCAGTATAAAACGACAAATGGCTGAAAGACTTGGTAAACGGCTTGGGCATGATGCTGTTATCCTTGAGATTGAGGCCCGCAAGGCTGCAGAAAAAGGGACAAATTTTCTTACATCGGGGGATCAGCTGATCCTTGCAGATTATATTGCGCCTGAATTTATCCACGGCCCGCCTGTTGAACGTATCCTGAAAAAGCTTGCCAAGGATAAGGAAAAACAAAAAACCACAAAAAAGAAAAAAAAGAAACAAAAAGAAGAAGCCTTTACACCAGGTTCTTTTATCTACTCTCCTGCTACAAGCCAACAAAGTGAAAAGGGAAAAGGCAGAAAGAAAAAAATCAAATGGAAAGAAGAGAGAAAAAAATCAAAAAAAATAATCCCAGAATAATGCCTGCTCATCAAAAGCCTCTTGTCTTTCCCTAATATTTTTGTTAATATTTTTTATATTAGATGTATAAATATTTTTAAACTTATTTTTTTTAAACAAGCATGTTTTAAACCCTTATGTAAATTTCTAACAGCAAATTATCAGGGGAAATATGATAAATACAGATCAAAAGAATATAACCCTGCAATTTAAAAGTCAGAACGGTTTGACTATTACCGGGTTACTCTTTGGGATTGTAAGTCTCATACTTATCATATTAATCGTTTTCTGGGTGCTGGGAATCGGGAAAAAAGGTGCCTATGAAATTTCTGCCAGACATGATCTGTTAAAATTCATTGATGCACAGGAAACTTACTACAGTAAGCACCTGCATTATTATGGCAATGCAAATGATATTATAAATAATGATCCCAAAACACCTTCCACCATTAATTTAGCTGATTTCACTCTGTCTGATGGTGTTATAATTAAAATTATTTCATCTAATCCTTTTATTGTGAAGTGCTCACATAATAGATCAAATACAATTTTTAAATACAACTTTCAAATAGGTGTATTAGAAAAGATACAGGGGGCAAAATGAATAAAAATAAAAATAAAAGACTTCTGAGAAATTTTCTTATTAATAAAGAAATACAGTTAAAAATAGTATTAATAAATTTATTATATATATTGCTTATTATAATCATAACTCTGGCTGTACTTTTATACCCTCTTCTTTACGATATGTTTATATCAAATAATATAGATATCCAGTATAAAGCAGCGCAAAACTTTTTGATGTTAATGAAACATTTGCTGCCTGCTGTATGCGTTATGTTTATTTTCACTTTCATACATCAAATAATATTTTCTCACCGTTTTTTAGGCCCATTGGTAAATTTCGGACATACTTTTTACAAAATTTCCAATGGTGACTTCACACGAAATATCCTTCTTCGTAAAGGAGATTTTCTGCAAAAGGAAAGCGAAAAAATTAATGAAATAAACGATTCACTTGCAAAGCATATAAGTGATATTAAAAATAGTCACGAAAAATTAATCCTTGCGATAGAAAAAGCCATGTCTAATATTAATGATGTTGATAGCAAAAAGGACATTACTGATGCCTTAAATATTGCGAAAAGGGAGGCTATTATTATTAAAGATAATTTATCACTATTTAAGATAACAGACAAAGAAAAAATATAATTTTTGCATCATGAGATGAGATACAACCATAAATTCCGCACCTGTTTTCACATAAAGCACTTCATGAAATAATCAGGTACTGATATGTCTGATCCTGATATTGTCTTTTTTGCATATTCCGTGATACTGTGATTTTTTATCTTTCAACAGGATTAATACCCATGCTGCAAATATCAAATCAAGTAGCCATCCCATATACTGAAATAGAGATTCAGGCAATTCGGGCACAGGGAGCAGGCGGCCAGAATGTAAACAAGGTCTCTACTGCTATTCACCTGCGTTTTAATATTCAAGAATCATCACTGCCTGATCTCTACAAAGAAAAACTATTGGCACTAAAAGATCATCGCATTTCAAAAGAAGGCATTATTATCATAAAAGCGCAGCGATATCGTAATCAGGAAAATAATAAAGAAGATGCGTTCAACAGGTTGCGGGATTTAATAAAAAAAACATCAGCCATCCCAAAGAAACGAAAAACAACAAAACCGACAAAAGGATCAATGGAAAAACGCTTAGTTATAAAGACTAAGCGGGGAAGATTAAAGACCTTAAGAGGAAAAATTGATGAATAATAGTGTAATTGCACCCGATATTAACGATTTTTCACGAATTCATCATTACTAACAGTAATTAAAATGAGGGAAAAGGGAAAAATGAATTTTCAAAAAGATGAACTAAT
>DAOWOC010000238.1 GCA_030642225.1 Deltaproteobacteria bacterium | reverse complement strand
CTGCTGCCTCCCGTAGGAGTCTGGGCCGTATCTCAGTCCCAATGTGGCCGTACACCCTCTCAGGCCGGCTACCCATCATCGCCTTGGTAGGCCTTTACCCCACCAACAAGCTAATGGGACGCGGACTCATCTCCAGGCGGCAGGCCCGAAGGTCCCCACCCTTTAATAACTGCAACCTATGTTGCTGCCATCTTATTCGGTATTAACTATCCTTTCAAATAGTTATCCCCATCCTGAAGGCAGATTATCCACGTATTACTCACCCGTTCGCCACTCTCTCCCCAATGCAAGCATCAGGGTTCTCGTGCGACTTGCATGTTTAAGACACGCAGCCAGCGTTCGTTCTGAGCCAGAATCAAACTCTCCATTATAGAATTGTATTCTTTATAATGTATTCAAATAAAACTTTTCTTAATTAACAAAAAAACCATTCATCTGTCTTACTACTCAGTTTTCAAAGAACCTTTTAGAGATAAAAAAAACCCCAAAGCTACTGGGATCAGTTAAAAACTTACCTTAACAACTCTTTAACACAATACTTATGCTGGCAATTTCCGTCAAGCTTTTTAATTTATTTTTACATTTTTTTTTAATAATATTCAATAATTGTATGCAATTTTAACCTATAACTAATTCTGCAAATTCGAATTATCGTCCAAATATTCCAAGTATATCCCTTTATTACGAATTATGAATGTCACTTTGATTTCGATAATTCTTCAAATTATATTTATTTAATTCACTCAATTTGATCAGCAATTTATCTTAATTTCTGAAAATTTACCCAAATAGCGCTGATACAGGGGGGCTACCAGGGTTTACATCTCGTCAAATGAGATTGGATTTAAAAATATAGAAGTTAACTGTCGGGCAGCCCCACAAGGGCATGCCTTTGAGATGCTTGAGTTCATGTGAATGGAAACTTTCATACTGAGTTCTTAGAGGGGAATCGGGCCGTAAAGCCCGAGACCTGCTCGATATGATATTCAATTGAATTGATAATGAAAAATTAAAAAATATGTCAGGAAAGAAAAAAAAATTTCCAGAGCCTCTTAAAAATGAAAAGATGATTCAATGCTTATCTGAAGGAATTTATCTTGAAGCGACCTTAAGCTTTGCATTAAGTTTGGTTAGTTCAACCTCAAAATTCATTTTTTCCATATCTGCAGCAGTTTTTGAAGTCTGTTTCAAATCTTTAATATCCTGCTCAATCTGTTCTTTTGACAAATCATTCTTAATATAGGCATTTTCTGCCAGCACACTAAGCTCGTTGTCCCTAATCTCAACAAAGCCCCCTTCCACAACCATATATTGTATATCCGAATTTTTTCGAAGTCTAAGCTCGCCTATTCCCAGTTCCGAAATCAATGGCGCATGATTATAGAGAAATCCCATTTCTCCATCAAATGCCTGAACAACGGCATAATCAACCTGCCCTTCGAAAATAACCCTGTCTGGAGTTATGATGCTGCATTCAATTTTTCTTTCCATAGCAAATATTAGCCGCCCGATTTTAATTTTTCAGCCTTCTGGATAGCTTCCTCAATATCTCCCACCATATAGAATGCTTGTTCCGGTAAATGGTCATACTCGCCATTGATAAGTCCCTTAAAGCTTTTAATGGTATCCTCTAACTTAACATATTTTCCAGGTGATCCTGTAAATTGTTCTGCCACGAAGAATGGCTGCGATAAAAATCTCTCGATTTTCCTGGCTCTCTGTACCAGGAGTTTATCCTCTTCCGAAAGCTCTTCCATGCCAAGAATGGCAATAATATCCTGCAAATCAGCATACTTCTGGAGTATCCTTTTTACTTCCATTGCAACATTATAATGCTCCTCTCCCACTAATTCAGGAGCCAATAATCTTGAGGAGGAATCAAGGGGATCAACGGCTGGATATATCCCTTTTTCAACAATATGTCTGGAAAGAACTGTATTTGCATCAAGGTGGATAAATGCGGTTGCAGGCGCCGGGTCTGTTAAATCATCAGCAGGCACATATATAGCCTGAACTGAAGTGATAGATCCATTTTTTGTTGATGTGATCCTGTCCTGTAAAGCGCCCATCTCTGTTGCAAGGGTTGGCTGGTATCCTACAGCAGAGGGCATTCTTCCAAGAAGAGCAGAAACCTCAGAACCAGCCTGGGAAAATCTAAAAATATTATCAATAAACAGAAGCACATCAGCGCCAGATATATCCCTGAAATATTCACACATAGTAAGCGCGCTAAGCCCAACCCTTAGCCTTACGCCCGGAGGCTCATTCATCTGTCCATAAACAAGGCATGCCTTATCAATAACACCCGATTCCTGCATCTCAAGCCAGAGGTCATTTCCTTCACGTGTTCTTTCACCTACTCCTGCAAAAACAGAATAGCCGCCATGATGCTGAGCCACATTATGAATAAGCTCCATAATTATAACGGTTTTCCCAACACCTGCCCCGCCAAAAAGGCCAGTCTTGCCGCCCTTAATATAGGGAGCTAATAAATCAACAACCTTAATTCCAGTCTCAAATAACTCATCCTCCGGTTTTAAATCCTCAAATGCCGGCGGCGCTTGATGTATCGGTTTTCTTTCCTTAACCTGAATATCACCCTTCTTGTCTACAGGCTCCCCCAAAAGGTTAAAAACCCTACCTAAGGTTTCCTCGCCAACTGGCACGGTTATAGGACCCCCGGTGTCAATAATCTCTCTTCCTCTTGTAATACCGTCTGTAGAGGCAAGCGCAATGGCTCTTACTCTATTTCCACCTAAATGCTGCTGAACCTCGCAAACCATTTTGGTCTTTTTCCCCAGAACCTCATTTTCCAACACAAGCGCATTATATATCTCGGGTAATTGATTCTCAGGAAACTCAGCATCAAGCGTTGAACCTATTACCTGAATAATTTTCCCAATAGTCTGACTCATATCAAGCTCCTTAATTTACACATTATTCGCGATAGCTCACAGATAGATGAAAAATTATCTGTTAAACCCTTTTATCTAACTTATTGTTGTAATTAATTATTTAAGGCGATACTGCAAAAAAAATACTTTAAATTTTTTTATTCATAGATTGGCCATAACAGCTTGTAGTCAATAATAAAT
>DAOWOC010000181.1 GCA_030642225.1 Deltaproteobacteria bacterium | reverse complement strand
GATTTTTTTTAAATAATGATTTTAAATTAAACTGTGGCGAAAAATAAATCCTGATCAAAATCCTGAACCCGCATATGCAAAATGTACAGCAGAGCATATCCATTATTAATATGCCGCGGGAGACTATTACAAAACGGTAAGCAAATGCAAGAAAAGTCGCAAAAATACTTGTTGAGACTAAATTTGCGCTAACAATTCGCAAAAGATCATTTAAACCTGTATAGCGCCACATTCCCTTGTAAACGCCAAAAAAATAAAAAATACTTATTTTAAAGATAACGAGAAAGGGAAGGGTGACCTTGAAAAAACTCAGGAAATGTTGGGGGATAGTCTCAAATCTTAGCCAGTGAGCAAAAAAATAGGAAAAAATAATCAGGAAGATATCCCCTGAAATAATAAGCCAGAGTTTTGGATTTTTAATCAGATTTTTCATGGTAAATATTAACTTTTATCCGCACAATTTTTTATGATTTTTACAATACGTTCAATATCCTTTTCAGTCATTTGTGTTCCGGATGGCAGACACAGACCCCGCTGGAACAAATCCTCACTTACCTTGCCCCCGCGTATTTTGCAGCCTTTAAAGACAGGTTGCACATGCATGGGTTTCCACACAGGTCTTGATTCAATATTTTCTTTTTCTAAGGTTATGCGTATTTTTTCACTGTCAGCGCCAAACTTGTCAGGAGTTATTAAAATAACAGTAAGCCAGCAGTTTGATCTTCCATAATTCATTTCAGGTTTAAAATCAATACCGCTGATATCTCCAAGCATCTTTTTATAGCGGTTTAAAATCCAGCGTTTTTTTTCAATCCGTTTTTTAAGTATTGTAAGCTGCCCCCGGCCAATGGCTGCAAGTACATTACTCATACGATAATTGTAACCTATTTGAGAGTGTTCATAATGCGGGGTATTATCTTTTGCCTGTTGAGACAAAAAACGCGCCTGTTCAATAAGTTTTTTATCATCAGATGCCAGCATCCCGCCGCCGGAAGTGGTTATAATCTTATTGCCGTTAAAGGAATAAACAGAGGCCTTTGCTCCTGTTCCCGCGCCTTTGCCTTTATAGGTTGCCCCAAGCGATTCAGCGGAATCAATAACAACAGGTACCCCATAAGGCTCGCAAACCTTAAGTATCCTGTCCATGTCCACACATTGGCCGTACAGGTCAGTGGGGATAACCGCCTTTGGCAAAGTTCCCTGTTTGTTTAAGGATTTAAGCTCATCCGCAAGCAGGCCGGTGTCCATGTTCCAGGACAATGGATCGGAATCTATAAACACGGGTGTTGCTCCAAGGAAAACAACAGGGCTTACGCTTCCTATAAATGTTAATGCAGAGGCGAGCACAATATCATTGCGGCCTATTTCAAGAATGTTGAGCGCCAGATGGATTGCAGCGGTTCCGCTTGAAACAGCAACAGCATAAGGCATGCCTGTTATTTTGCAAAATTCCCTTTCAAAGGCATCAATTTGCGGGCCCACAGGTGCTATGTAGTTGCTTTCAAACGCCTCTTGTACAAATTTAATCTCTTCTCCGCTCATATGAGGGGGAGAGAGAAAAATGCGTTTTAATTTTGAATTATTCATAAAACTGCTTTAAAAAAACAAATCCCTGTCATTTAATTTGTTTTGCCGGTACTCCAACCACAGTTGCATTGGCAGGCACTGATTTTACAACACATGCCCCTGCGCCGATGATCGCATTATCTCCTATTACAAGCGGGTTTTCCTCGGTTCCATTTATTATATTGGCGCCAACCCCTATATAAACATTTTTTCCTATGTGTACCCATCCGGAAATATTCACGCCAAATGCCATTGTTGTAAAATCACCCACAATAACATCATGCCCTATATTACACTTGACATTTATCTGCACATGCCGGCCGATTTTTATGTTTACTGAAAAAAAATTCCCGAAATATATCACTGTCCCATGGCCTATTTCAACCCATTTTGAGAAACAAGCCATTGGGTGGATCACGGTCTCAAAATCAAAAC
This sequence comes from Deltaproteobacteria bacterium, assembly GCA_030642225.1. Classification (GTDB taxonomy): domain Bacteria; phylum Desulfobacterota; class DAOWOC01; order DAOWOC01; family DAOWOC01; genus DAOWOC01. Next base: position 1,818 of record DAOWOC010000181.1, on the reverse strand, counting down.
CTCTTTTTGCGGCTTTCTCAACAGTGGCTTTTCTGGTTTTTGGGCCGCCGATAGCGCATACAACCTTTGCACAAGGAAACCTGTCGTATGATTCATCAAGACTCATAACAGGGATATCATTTATTATCTTGCCGTGCTTTTCAGGATTGTCATCTATAAAGCATACAACTTTATATAATACGCCGCCTTCCCCGCAGGTATCAAGAAACCATGCGGTCTCTCTGCCAAAGCCTCCGCTGCCATAAACAGCAATCAATCTTGGTTCCATAATCACCTCTTTATTAATTTAAAACATTTTGCTAATTGCCTTGAAATTCTTCCATTGTCGCCTCGCCTGATTGTATACCATCTCTTAATATTATTTCATCGACAAGAATTATTATAAGGTATGGGAAGCAGAAGGATTGTGTTCACGCACTCTAAGAATTTTTCCTACATCTTCAACATCAAGGAGTTTTTGCTTACCTTTTACCCGAATTTGCTCAATTAGCTGAATAGTCTTGCGGTCGTAGTAACGTTCTCCACACTGGGAGCAGACCGGGAGCGTGAGCCGAGTCAAGATTATGTCGTCGCCCAGTGCAATCTGCTCATCAACTGTTTTCACTTTAATGTCATTTCCATTACAGATAACGCATTTCATTGTTTTCTCCTTAAAAAATCAAACCATTTTTCAGGGTCTGGTTCATATACGGTAATGACAATCCCAAGCAGTTCAAGAGCAGAATATGCGCATACCACATGAATATGTCTCTCTTTTCGCGTCCGACCATAGATTAAGCAACTGGGATATGGAAAATCGTCAGGGTAGTTCTCAATCACTTTTCCAAATAAAACAGCTTCATATACTTCCTGATCAAGAATTTCACCAAATTTATCGTTCTCCATTTCATCACGTGCATGTTTGCTGTAATAAATTTTCCCAGCTTTGAAGCAATCTCGAATTTTGGCAATCATCTTTGCCCTTTACAATTTTCAACTTTTAATTTCAACTCTTAGTTATTCCTTAATCTCTTAACGCCTTTATTTACCCCGTTCAATTGATAGCAGTCACAGTGAAGTGTATTTTACCGGAGCGGCTGTTATTCTCTTAACCTTTAACCTTTTTGCGGCTATTTTGTCCCAAAAATTCCTGCGCCGTGGCATGACCATCCTGGCTGGTCCCATCCCGTCTCAGCACCTTTAACACAGTCATCCCAATAATCTTCACATCTAACCATAACCCCCGGTTATCCACATACCAGATATCAAATTTAAATTTTTCCTCCCATGAGATGGCATTCCTGCCGTTTATCTGTGCCCAGCCGGTAAGTCCTGGGATAACATCATGCCGCCTTGCCTGCTCAGGGGAATAACGATCAAGATATTGCATCAGAAGCGGCCTTGGCCCGACAATGCTCATATCTCCATTAATGACATTTATCAGCTCCGGCAGTTCATCAAGGCTGGTGCTTCTTAAAAATTTACCAAAATTAGTCAGGCGGTCAGCATCAGATAAAGGATATCCCTTATCATCATAAGCGTGTTTCATTGTGCGGAATTTATAAATTTTAAAAGGTTTACCATGCAGCCCGGGCCTTATCTGCTTAAACAAAACCGGCTTTCCAAGGGTGAAATAAATAAACAAACCAATAATAATTATAAATGGTGAAAAAAATAAATAAGCCGGCACTGTTAATATCAGGTCGAGTGTGCGTTTCATCCAACGCGGATAATAAGGTGAATAATAATGTTTCATTTGAATTAATGCTTTCCTTTTAATCAATCAAGTCTATGGCATGTTATTTAAAACTGCAATAATATTTTTCCAACCGTAAACCG
>DAOWOC010000047.1 GCA_030642225.1 Deltaproteobacteria bacterium | reverse complement strand
CTAAGGACAAACTATCTAAGCTGGTCAATACAATACATGATGTTTTACTTGAGCAGGAAGATAAAAGACCAGGATATAAATTCAAGGGTCGAATGAAGACTCAGGCGCCTGATGTGGATGGATGCGTTAACATAACCGCAGGCAATGGTCGTGTTGGAGAAATAGTAAAGATTCGGATTACGGATTCATATGATTATGATCTCGATGGTAAAATAATCTAAGCAAATTATATATTAAAACACCTTACTTTTTGACTTTAATACCTCTTTATAATATAAAACCAAAAGCCACATAAAATTTTGACAAGGGTATTACAATGGTTCAAGGGGCAACTCATAATAATGTAACACAAAACAAAAATAATGATTTTTTGACCAGATTCAAATCCGACCTTGATAATATTAATATTGAATTAAAAAAAGATCTTACTTCAAATGTCCCACTGATAAACGAATTGTCAAATTATCTTATACAAAGCGGCGGCAAACGTATACGGCCATTACTTACTGTCCTGTCCGGACGTATTTGCAATATTGATATTGATAAAACCTTGAATATCGCAATAATTTTTGAATATCTTCACAGCGCTACACTATTGCACGATGACGTTGTGGATGAATCCGATGCAAGAAGAGGAAAAAAATCCTCAAATATTATATGGGGAAATAACATAGCTGTACTCGTTGGCGATTATCTTCTTGGCAAGGCTTTATTAAACGCCACAAATGCCCAAAACATGAAAATAATGACGATACTTGCCAATACGGCATGCACTATGTCAGAAGGTGAGCTTCTTCAACTCCAGAAAAAGGCCGACATTAAAATCACTGAAAATGATTATTATAATATGATCCGCAAAAAAACAGCTGAGTTAATAGCATCAGCATGCCAGACAGGGGCTTTTATGGCAGATGTTGAAAAAGAAAAGGAAGAGGCTGTATACAACTACGGGATCAATATAGGCATGGCTTTCCAAATTATTGATGATGCGCTTGATTATATTTCAAGTAAAGATATTATGGGTAAAGAACCCTTTAAAGATATCAGGGAAAAAAAGGTAACGCTCCCATTGATACAGGCAATTGATAAATGCTCTGAAAATGAATTTAAAATAATAAAAAAATTATTTAAAAAAGAAACCTTAAATAACAAGGATGTTCAATTTATAACAGGACTCATTCACACCTATCATTGCGTGGAACAGACAACTGAAACAGCCGAAAAATTTATCTTAAATGCCAAAAAATGTCTAAATATCTTCCCGCAATCACATGCGCGGACAGATATGGAGGATATTGCAGATTATATTATTGACCGTAAATTTTAATCGTATTTCGTAACGGTTCACAGTTATCAGTTTAAAGTTGTCAGTTATCAGTTGTCAGTTTTTTTAACCGTAAACCGATAACTGTAAACCGTAAACTGTTTTTCAACCGTGATTTGCCGCCCTTTTTTCAAGCTCTAAAAGAAAACTTAAGGGTACACGCATAGAGCCTTCACCAATCCCCAGTTCTGTATCAGCCTTGTTAGCTCCATGAAAATCAGACCCTCCACTTTGAGCTAAATCAATTTTTTTTGCAAGATTAGCATACATATTTGTCTGGGCTTTTGAATAATTACAATAAATAGTCTCAATCCCTTCAAGTCCAAATGTCTTTAGCTCAATCAACTTTTTTTCAAGTTTATTCTCTTCAAGATTCAGTGTATTGGGATGGGCCAATATTGCGACACCCCCCGCATCTTTAATCATATTAATGGCATTAACCGAAGAAAACCTGAATTTATCAACATATGCGGCCTTGCCTTTACCAAGATAACGTAAAAAGGCATCATCAAAATTCTGGACCGCCCCGATCTCCATAAGTGCCTTTGCTATATGCGGCCTGCCGATTTGTCCTGTCCCTGATATTTCTTTTACCTTTTCAAATGTTACAGGAATCCCCAAATCTACAAGCCTTTTAATTATCAGAGGATTCCTCTCATCCCTTGCCTGTTGAAGACGAGCAAGAGACTTTCTCAGACCCTCAAGATTTTTTTGCAGAAAAAGCCCGACTATGTGCATTGTGCCGTTTTTATATTCAGCACTTATCTCCACACCGGTGATGACACGGATATCCCTGTTTTTGCCTGCTTCAACAGCCTCATTCACCCCTTCTATTGTATCATGATCTGTCAGGGCTATGGCGCTAAGAGAGATAGACAAAGCGTAGTTGATCAGCTCTTTTGGGGTTAATGTGCCATCAGAACAAATAGAATGGGTATGTAAATCTATAAAACCGGATAAATTCATAATATTTATGTCCTTAAATTATTGATAAATTTTCTATTGTACATACCTGTGACAATTCGTCTATACCTTCCTCAACTGTTAAATCAATATTTAATTTTTCATGAAGTCGTTTTTAATAAATCATAAAACATTGAAAGACTTCTGGGTTTTATTGTAAGGCGCTGGACCAGAAAATCTATTAGCATTTCAATCGCCTGTATCTTAATTTCCAGTGTCCATTTCAAAGCAAATGCCCTGGAAAGCCGGAGTTGCCGGATGGCTATTAGAGTTTTAATTGTCCCTGCACATACCCGGTTAAGCTTTGAATATATTTTATGCGAGCATAAGGGGCAGACTATGGAGCCATTGTCAGGTGAAAAAAACCAGATTGCATGTGAAGATAGTGGAGTATGGCATTTAAAACAGTGGGAAAGTTGGGGAGCATACCCCATTATGCCGAGAAAACGCGTTAAGAATACAATAAAGTGCTCCACAAGCAAAGGATCGTTTTTTGTAAGCTGATTAAATGAGTCTTCAATGAGTTCATAGAGTCCTGGTATTGGTTCTGCCAATGGGCACATTAAATCCATAATTTCACAGATCAGGCAATGTGTTGTAAAGATATCTATATTGGAACGTACTGGTGTCGGGTCCTTACATAAAATTCCATGGTCCAAATGCCAGAGGGTCTTGTTGGCCTTAGGTGTAAAAGTTATTTTAACCACTGAGCATGGTTCAAGGCAGTTGGCAAAGCGTTTTTTACTGTGGCGGGCATGCCTTGCCATAGTTGTTATCTTGCCGTGATCCCTGGTAATAAAGGTGACAATACGATGTGTATCCTGAAAGTCTCTTGACCTTAAAACTACGGCATCAGTATTAAGAGACCTCATTGTTTTGATTAAACTCCTGTTATTTTTTGATTTTTTATAGAACTGTTATTTTCATATTAAGGCCAAAGCCTTTCAAGAAGCCTTGGAAAAGGGATGGTCTCCCTCACGTGTTTTACCCCGCATATCCATGCAACAAGCCTTTCTATCCCAAGTCCGAAACCCGAATGCGGAACCGAGCCGTAACGTCTTAAATCAATATACCATTCAAGGGATGCCTGGTCCAGATTGTGCTGCTTTATATTATCTGTCAATATATTGTAGTCATCCTCCCTTTGCGAGCCTCCTATTATCTCTCCGTATCCGTCAGGGGCAAGGATATCAACGCATAGGACAAGTTCATTATCTTCAGGGTCGGTTTTCATGTAAAATGGTTTAATCTTTTTAGGATAGCGATGAATAACAAGCGGGGTGCTAAATCTGTTTGACAGCACGGTCTCATCCAATGCCCCGAAATCTTCCCCATAGATAAAGCTGCTGTTTGTCTCCTGCACTATCTTTACAGCATCTTTGTAACTTATGCGCGCAAATTGTGAATTTGCTGCTTTGAGTTTTTCTGTGTCCCTTTCAAGGGTTTTTAACTCAGTTTGCCTGTCTAAAAGCACTGTGGTTATTATAGCTTTTATCATATCCTCGGCCAGGCATATTATATTATCAAGGTCTGCATAGGCTACCTCCGGTTCAAGCATCCAGAATTCGGTTAAATGTCGTCGCGTCTTGGATTTTTCAGCCCTGAAGGTCGGTCCCAGGGTATAAACCTTACCAAAGGCCATAGCTCCGGCCTCTGCATAGAGCTGCCCGCTTTGTGATAAATAAGCCTTATTTTTTTCAAAATAATCAGTCTCAAAAAGATTTGTTGTTCCTTCACACGCCGTTGGCATTAGAATCGGGGCATTAAACAGGGTAAACCCGCGTTTATTAAACAAATCATGAGCAGCATTGATAACCGACCTCCTGATCCTGAGATTGGCATGCTGTTTTGATGAACGTAACCACAAGTGGCGGCGCTCCATCAGAAAATCAATCCCATGCTCTTTTTTTGTTATTGGATATGGTTGAGATGAATTTATTATAGAAATGTCTTTTATTAAAAGTTCATATCCTCCGGGCGCCCTTTTGTCGGCTTTAATGACACCTTGTACAATAACTGATGATTCTCTGCCTATTGTTGAAACAGTATCAAAAAGTTCCTGAGAAATATCAGTTGCAGATACTACACCCTGGATTATACCTGTACCGTCTCTTATCATCAGGAAATGAATCTTGCCGCTTGACCGGCGGTTAAAAATCCATCCCTTTATTATAACCTCATGACCTTCATGAGCGCTTATCTCTTCTATATATGAATGTTCCATCTCGGTTTATTATTGACTTCCTGCGAGTTTATTATGATTAATTAAAGTGTTATCTTTATAAATGCCTTTGACCGCAATTCTTCCAAATATTCCCTGTATCTTTTATTAATCCTCTCATTTAAAAGCTCACGGTATATCTTGGGCCTCATGGTTTCAAATAATTTCCCTTCCCTTGTTTCCCTGTCTATTAATTTTAATATCTGAATTCCTGAATCACTCTTTATGGGAGGCGATATATCACCTTTATTCAATAAACTTACAGCCGCTGCAATGGATGGATCAAGATCATTTTTATTGATTGTGGTTAGGAGCCCGCCTTTATCCGCTGTGGGGCCTTCTGAATAGGCCTTTGCCAGATCATCAAATAAAACATTATTTTGCAATTCTTCATAAATTTTATTCGCAAGTTTAAATGCATTATCATCTGTTTTTGTAATCAAGATATGTTGAAGCCTTAGTATGATTTTTTCTCCATATTCATCCTCATGTCTGTCATAATATTCCTGTAATAAATCTTCTTCAATCACGATCTTTGAATGTATCTGATAACTTAAAACACTCTGCTTTAATAACTGATTTTCGATCTTTTCACGATATTCTTCCATATTCATGCCTTCTTTTTTCAGAATGGCTACCATGTCTTCTTCTGTAAAATGATTTTCTCTTTTTATCTCTTTTATTGTGTCATCTATTTCCTGCCGGCTTATTTGTATCCCAATGCGCCTTGCTTCCTGCTCGGCCAATTTTTGTTCTATTATTAGATTCAGTACCTTATGCAGCAGATCATACTTTTTTTCCCTTTGCAGATCCTCATCCATGTCCATGAGTTTAAGATTTTCCAAAAAGGTCTTGCTAAAGGTATTAAGCTCCCAAAGGGTTATTATCTCATCATTTACAACAGCGACTATGCGATCAATACATTCACCATCTTCCCCTGCATTTACAGGCAGTGTAAACATTATCAGGATTATCAGCATAAGCGCTGCATTTAAAAACAGTTTGATTAATTTCATTTTTTATCTCAATCCCTTTAAATTTTTAATATTTATACTCTGCAAAAGGGAGCCTTAGCAAGGCATTTTTTGCTGCTGCAATAATGTCTTTCCCGTCAATTGTGTATTTGATAATTAGTTTCATCTCCGGGGTCAGGCGGTATGTTTTGGAATCTTCGGAAACCATGGTGATCAGCGCCGAAACATCTATCTCAGCATCCTGTGAAAAGGTAAGTGCCAAATGTTTTTCCGTACCTTCAAGTTTTACGACGTCCATGGACTTTAATATCTCTTTTATCTCAATAATTCTAAAAAGATTATTTACCTCTCCTGGAAAAGGTCCGAAACGATCCTCTATCTCATCTTTCATGGTTTTTATCTCACCTGGATCGTTGATGGATGATATGCGCCTGTATAAAAAGAGCCTCTCATTGTTATCAGGACAGTATGTCTCAGATATAATAGCTGAAACAGGTATGGATATCTCGGGATCAACCTTTTTATCAACCTTTTCGCCCTTCATGGATGCAATGGCCTGTTCCATCATATTAAGATAAAGTTCGTATCCTATAGCAGCTATGTGTCCGGATTGTTCTGCACCGATAATATTCCCGCCCCCTCTTATCTGGAGATCATTCATTGCTATTTTAAAACCAGAGCCAAGTTCGCTGAAGTCCATTAATGCCTTGATCCGGCGCTGGGCATTTCTTGTTATTATTTCTTCGCCCGGGATCAGGAGATAGGCGTATGCCTGTTTATCCGATCTTCCTACCCTTCCCCTTAGCTGGTACATTTGCGCCAGCCCCATTTTGTCCGCCCTGTTGATGATAATAGTGTTGGCAGACGGAATATCAAGACCGGATTCAATAATTGTAGTACATACTATGCAGTCGATTTCATGTCTCATAAAGGAATACATAACTTCTTCCAATTCTTTTTCCTTCATCTGGCCGTGGGCAACAGCGAATCTTACCTCAGGGACAAGTTTTGCAAGATGATTGGCCATGTGATAAATACCTTTAACATGATTGTGAACAAAATAGATTTGTCCATCTCTCTGAAATTCATTTAATATGGCTTGCCTGATGACCTGATCATCAAACGAACTTAATTGTGTTGTAATGGCGAGTCTGTCCTCAGGTGGAGTCTGTATCACGGATATATCTTTAATCCCTGAAAGCGACATGTGAAGAGTCCTTGGAATTGGTGTTGCTGTCAGTGTAAGACAATCAACAGTTGTTTTTATCTTTTTGAGCCTCTCTTTATGTTTAACCCCAAAGCGATGTTCTTCATCAATAATTATCAGACCGAGTTTGTTAAATTTAATATCCTTTTGTAAAAGCCTGTGTGTACCTATTACAATATCCACCTTGCCGGTAGAAATATCTTGTATTATTTTTTTTATCTCTGCCTGTGTCTTAAAACGACTCAGGACTTTGATCTCAATCGGATATGTCTTAAAACGTTCCAGAAAAGTTGTATAGTGCTGTTCTGCAAGGATTGTAGTCGGCACCAGGATTGCTACCTGTAAACCGTCCATTATTGCCTTGAAACATGCCCTTATGGCGACTTCGGTCTTTCCATACCCT
>DAOWOC010000071.1 GCA_030642225.1 Deltaproteobacteria bacterium | reverse complement strand
TTTTATTAAGACTTCTACAAAGAGTTTTTTCCGGTTGCATGGATGGAGGCATTTAACAAGTTTTATCCATGGATATGTTTATGTTCGGTGGCTTGTTCTTTATGTCAAGATATTGTTGAGGGTGTTCAGGATTTTGGTAAAGGTGTTGCCGGGTTCAAGTATTAAATTTTTGCGTCCAGTAATTGCGTATATCCCTGACCATTATCATGCCAAAGTGCTTATACATGAAGATGCAAAAAAGATTGTTACTCTTGATGTAGGTATCGATATCTCAAAAGAGAAATCAGAACAGGTCATCCCTTTTGAGGTTGCAAACAGAATACTTATTGAAAATCCTGATTCTATTGTTGTTATAGATTGTGCATGTCGCAAGGAAAAAAAAGAACCATGCCAACCTTTAAATGTATGTATGGCAATTGGTGAGCCTTATGCCGGGTTTATATTCGAACACGCAAAGGTATTGAATCCAAGACGCGTCTCTCAGGAGGAAGCCATTGAAATACTTGAGGCCTGTCATAAAAGAGGAAATGTACACAATGCTTATTTTAAAGATGTAATGGCAGGAAGATTTTATGCCATCTGCAACTGTTGCAAGTGTTGTTGCGGGGGAATAGAGGGACAGCGTATGTTGAGGACACTGCCGTTTAAAAAACCTGTTAATGAACTGATCTCTTCGGGTTATCTCGCAGAAATAAATCATTATGACTGCACCTTTTGTGAAGAATGTATATCAATATGTCCATTTGAAGCTATTTTTAATGGTGGAGATAAAATTATGATCAATAATGAATTTTGTATGGGGTGCGGTGTATGTGTTGATTTATGCTCCAGCGAAGCCATCAGTTTAAAAAGAGACCCGTCAAAAAGTCCACCAATGGACATAAATGCTCTTATGAAATAATTGAGTGAATACCGGCTTTTAATGAAAATATTAAAAGCCGGTATTAATCCATATTTAAATCATGCAATGCAAAATATTGATATTATTATAAAAGTAGCATTTACGAAAAGACATTGTGCATTTTTTTACTTGACAACAATGGCTGTAGAGTCTAAAAAAATGATAAAAAAATATTTTTTGATTATAATGAAGTTGTCAACTATAAACAGTTAACCTCTGGGGCAGTAATAGTTATGGATGAAAAAAAAGGTAAAGAACAGGGTGATGGGAAAAAACTTGTCCATGTCAGCGATTTTGCTTTTTTCGGGATCGGCTTTCTGATTTGTTTTGTCCTGGGTTGGGTTATATATCCTCAGATTTTATTTTCTACCAAGACCCAGCCTGTAAAGTTTAATCATAAAGTCCATATTGAGGGTGAAGGGATGGCTTGCATCGATTGCCATTCATTTCGTGATGATGGAACTTATGCCGGATTTCCTCTTATAGACAACTGCATGGAATGTCATGAGGAGCCCCTTGGTGAAAGTAAGGCAGAGGCTGAATTGGTTGAAAATTATCTTTCCGCTGGAAAGGAAATAGAATGGATAAGCAGTTTCAAGCAGCCTGATAATGTTTATTTTTCACATATCCATCATATTAAGGGCGCTAAGCTTGAGTGTACCGAATGTCACAGGGATGTGAGTACGGAAGAGACGCCTGGGGACGTAAGAGTTAACTGGCTTACAGGTTATCCCGGTCAGATCATGAAAATGAAAAAATGTGAGAGCTGTCATGCTGAAAAAGGGCAGGACAATTCTTGTTTTGTTTGTCACAAATAAAAAAGCAGAATTAATAGCCGGACGAGAGGGCTAAAAATGAATGTAACGAGAAGAAAATTTGTTTTTACTGTGGCTGGAGCAGCCGCAGGCGGTTTATTTACTCCTGTTCAATGGAAGTTGATAGATGATATTTCCATTTGGACACAAAATTGGCCATGGACGCCAGTGCCTCGTGACGGCGCCATATCTTATGTTGCTTCAACCTGTCAGTTGTGCAGGGGAGGGTGTGGTATTAAGGTAAGGATGGTGGATGACAGACCGGTTAAAATTGAAGCAAATGCAACAAGTCCTGTTAATCAGGGCGGTATCTGTCCCCTTGGCATTGCCGGATTGCAGGGATTTTATGATCCTTTGCGCATCAAAAATCCTGTAAAAAAAGTTATAGATATATGGGGAGGCCATACATGGCAGGATATCACATGGGATGAGGCCATTAAAGAGGTTACAGATAAGCTTAATGATCTTGAAAAAAGTTCAATGTCGCATACGGTCGGGCTCTTTACATCAAATAAAAAGAGTTTGACAAATGATCTTTGGGAAAGGTTGTTAAAGGGGCTGGGTTCACCCAATAATTTTAAGCAGAGTGATGCTCAGGATAGCCAGAAACTGGCTGTAAAAGCCATGATCGGGCATGATGTATATCCTGCTTATGACCTTGAAAACGCAAAATTTATATTAAGTTTTGGTGCAGGTTTAATTGAGGGCTGGGGTCTGCCTGTAAGGAGTATACGCGCTCATTCCAAATGGGAAGAAGATGGAGCTCGGTTAATTCAGGTTGAGTCGAGGGGCTCTTTAACTGCTTCCAAGGCTGATGAGTGGCTTGCTGTTGAGCCTGGGACCGAGGCTGCTGTCGCCCTGTCATTATGCTCGGAAATAGTAAGACTGGGGTTGTTTGATAAAGTAGCTGTGGAAAAAAGTTTTGGTTTTATTCAATTCAAAAAAGAGTTGCTCAGCAAGTATACTTCGGAAAAGATGGAAAAGGTTACTGGCATTAAGGCCTCTGTCTTAAAAAAACTTGCTAAAGATTTTGCAACAGCAAAAAATGCAGTTGCCCTTAGTGGAAAAGGTAAGGGATATTTTCCTGCAAGCGTGCAGGAAGAAATGGCAATACTCAGTTTAAATATTTTAACAGGGAGGCTGGGCGCAAAAGGTGGTGTTCTGCTTGCAGCAAGACATAAAGCCTTTGATTTGCCTGAGATTCAACTTAACGATGCAGTTAAAAAATCACTTGCTACATCAAGACTTGATGATGCAGGTGCAGGTTCTCTCAGTATATCATCACAAGCTAATTCAAGGTTAGCTAAAAATATTCTGTCAAATAAATATTATAATTTAAATCTTTTATTTATAGTTAAGGCCAATCCGGCTTATACAATGCCTGATTGTAAAGAGTTTACAGAGGCGATTAAAAAGGCCGGTATGGTGGTAGCCATTACGGATAAAATGGATGAAACCGCAATGCTTGCTGATATAGTTCTTCCATGCCATAATTATCTTGAAGCATGGGAGGAGGTTCAAACACAGCCAGGGCTTTCTTATCCGATATTTGCTCTTGGCAAGCCGGTTGTAAAACCCGTGAATAACACTAAAAATGCCGGTGATATAGCGCTTATGATTGCTAAGGCCAAGGGCGGAGATGTTGCCTCAGCATTTTCATGGAACAGTTTTGAATCAGTCCTTAAAGAGGCTGTAAATTCAATTTCAAAAAAAGGTTCCGGTTTTATATCTATGGAGCCAGGTGTTAAACCATGGTTAAATCCAGGCGCAGGCAAGTCCGTTAAAGGGGTTATAAATCTTTGGAAAAAACTTGCTGATGGAGGGGTATGGTATAATTCGCCTGAATATACCCTGGCAGGTCCAGCGACCATGTCAGGAAGTATTGAATTTATAAGTCAGGTGATGAAAATGGCTTTTATCGAGGCAAAAAGATGTATGCCAGGATATGACGGCACGCAATTGTCTGAAGGGAAAGAAAATTTTCCGATTATTATGCAGCCGTATCATTTTTTAATGCTTGCAGATAATAATGTTGATACAAAACCTTTTATGATGAAGGCCCTTGAAGATACTGTTTTAAGGAAGGACACGCTCGTTGCGGAAATAAATCCGGAGACAGCATCCCAGCTTGGTTTAAAAGATGGTGATAAAATTATGATCAGGTCCGCAGTTTCAAGCGCACCGGCAATGGTTCATCTGTTTGAGGCGACAAGGCCCGGCATGATTAGCGTTCCGCTTGGGCTCGGACATACTGTTGCCAATAAATTTGTCAGGGGAAAAGGCATTAATGCAAGGGAATTAATGGATATAAAAGAAGATCCTGTCAGCGGAATGCCTTTATGCTGGAATACCAGGGTCCAAATTTTTAAGATATGAGGTTAAGTAATGGATAAAGCTCATGAGCTTGAAAAACATCCGAAATATGGAATGGTAATTGACCTGGATAAATGTACAGGTTGTGGAGCTTGCACGGTTGCTTGTATGGAGGAGAATAATATTCCTTTTCGCAAGGATGAAACCGACAAATTGCGTTCAATAACCTGGCTTAGAGTTTATCGGATTAATAATGGCAAATCATATCCTGATACAGAATATGCTTATTTACCAAGGCCGTGTCAGCATTGCGATTCAGACCACACGCCATGCATATCTGTATGCCCTGTTAATGCTATAGATAAGGGCAGGGAAGATGGTATAATAAGCCAGGTGCATCCACGGTGTATTGGTTGCCGGTATTGTATGGCAGCATGTCCTTATCATGCCAGGTATTTTAACTGGTGGGATCCGGTTTGGCCCAAAGAGATGAAGCAGATGCTCAATCCTGATGTTTCAGTAAGACCGAGGGGCGTGGTTGAGAAATGCACATTCTGTCATCATCGTTTAAAAAGGGCAAAGGCTCAGGCAATGATGGATGGGCGCAAGGAAATACATGAGCAGGATTACCAGACAGCCTGTACTCAGGCATGTTCAGCCGGGGCAATTGTATTTGGAGATTTAAATAATCCGGAACATATGGTGTATAAACTTAAAACAAGCCCTAATGCTTTCAGACTGCTTGAAAAACTTCGTACAGAACCCAAGGTTTATTATCTATCCACAAGAAAATGGGTTTGTCAGCAGGCTGATAATGGATTGCTTGAAGCGCATAAGGCAGACGTGGAGCATGCATAGACGTCTCATTTTTAAGATGAATAAAGTGAGGAAACAATGGATTCAATATTAATACCCAAGGGTCTTAAAAGGTGTTCCCTGATTCAGTTTGTTGCGTGGCTCGGATTCGTATCAATGTTTTTGGGGGCTGGTGGAATAGGGGCGCTTCTCGTTTTTGGCCTGGGGCTTAATCAGACAGGACTTAATGATTATTTTGGTTTTGGATTATGGATTACCCTTGATCTCGCTATTATTGCCCTTGGCGCCGGTGCATTTTTTACTGGTTTTTTAACTTACATACTAAAGATCAAGGAACTGAAGGCTATAATCAATTTTGCCGTAGTCATAGGATTTATCTGTTACAGTGGAGCAATAGTCATATTGGGGCTGGATGTAGGACAACCTCTCAGGGCATGGTTTGGTTACTGGCATCCGAATATTCATTCAATGCTGACAGAGGTAATGTTTTGTATTACCTGTTATCTTACCGTATTAATGATTGAATATCTGCCTCTTTTGCTTGAAAACCGTAAACTTGATGAAATCCCGCTGTTTCATAATTTCAGTCACAGTCTTCATGAGATAATGATGGTTTTTGCAGGAGTTGGAACCTTTCTTTCCTTTTTTCATCAGGGTTCATTAGGCGGTATGTATGGTGTGCTTTTTGCCAGACCTTTTCTTTACAGACCGCACTTTTTTATATGGCCGACATCGTTTTTTCTTTTTATTCTTTCAGCAATAGCTTCCGGGCCTGCCTTTACAGTACTGATAACATCTTTAACTCAGCTTGTTACAGGAAAGAAGTTGGTTAAAAGAAGTGTTTTCACGCTTATGGCTAAGATATCAGGCATAATGCTGAGCATTTACATAACCTTTAAAATTATAGATACATGGTACTGGGCAAAGCATATTTTGCCGGATATGGGATTAACCCTTGCGGATGTTTATGCCCCTCCATACAGTATGAGCCTTTTGTTTGCAGAGCTGATTGTGTGCGGTGTGCTACCTGCCATACTTCTTTTAATACCAAAGGTCAGGGAGAATGATTTTCTTTTATATCCTGCCTTATTATTGAATATTCTTGGCATAATTATAAATCGTTTTGTTTTTACTGTGCAGGGTCTGGCTATTCCGGTGATGCCGTTTGATTCATGGCAGATATATCTTCCATCATGGCAGGAATGGGTTACTACTATTGCAGTAATAGCATATGGAGCAATTGTGGTTTCATTATCCTTCAGATACATGCCGATTTTTCCGCAGGAAAAGGAGCTTAATTAAATAATTAAGAATAATATATATTATAAAAAAGCCGTCCATATAATGGACGGCTTTTTTATTGGTTTACATTGCAAATTTAAAAATCTTTTATATTAAAGAAGATCAAAGATGAGTCTGGCAAAT
>DAOWOC010000117.1 GCA_030642225.1 Deltaproteobacteria bacterium | reverse complement strand
GAGAGAACTTGGGAATATACCGGAGGCGATAAAAATGTACCGTATGGCCCTTGAGCTTGACCCTGATATTGATTTTGCAAAAGAGAATATAAGGCGTCTCTCAAAACAGGGATTGATCTTTAAAAACTGTTTTTAACTATATAAAATTTTATTTTTAACTACTTGAGAGGAGATAATTATGGAAATCAAAAATGTAACGGTTCTTGGCGCAGGGATTATGGGCGCAGGGATTGCACAAATTTGTGCTCAGGCAGGTTTTTTGGTGAAACTCAGGGATATAGATGAGCCTCTTGTTGAAAAAGGCATGAGTGTTATTAAAAAGAATCTTACACGTCTTGTGAGCAAGGGGAAAATGGAACAGGACGCCGCGGAAAAATGCCTCGGCGCTGTAACTCCTGTAGTGGATATGCAGGAGGCGGCAAAAAATGCTGATTTGGTGATAGAGGCAATATTGGAACGTATGGATATAAAAAAGCAGGTTTTTGCGGATTTGGATAAGTTCACACCTAAGGAGGCAATTCTCGCAACAAACACCTCGGGTCTGTCGATTACCGAGATTGGGACAGCAACAAAAAGATCTGACAAAGTTCTTGGAATACATTTTTTTAATCCCGTCCCTGTAATGAAACTCGTTGAGATAATAAAAGGATATGAGACGAGTGATGAAACCATAAGCACTGCAAAGGATTTTGTGGAAAAGATAAAAAAGGTCGGTATCGAGGTAAACGAGGCTCCTGGTTTCTGTGTAAACAGGATACTTATTCCTATGATAAACGAGGCAATATATGTCCTGGCAGAGGGCATCGCATCTGCAGAGGATATAGATCAATCCATGAAACTTGGCGCTAATCATCCTATCGGGCCACTTGCATTAGCAGACATGGTAGGTCTTGACACACTGCTGCTTGTGATGGATTCATTTTCTGATGAATTTAAGGATTCAAAATACCGTGCCTGTCCGCTTTTAAGAAAAATGGTCAGGGCCGGCCACCTTGGACGAAAGACTGGAAAAGGTTTTTATATATATTAATATACAGGAGGTTATATTTAATGTCTGATGTTGTTATTTGTGCTGCATGCCGCACACCGATTGGAGATTTTGGGGGATCATTTAAAACTGTTTCTGCTTCTGACCTTGCAGCTGTTGCGATTAAAGAAGTTATTGAACGTTCAGGGATAAACCCTGATGATATTGATGATGTTATTATGGGCGATTGCATACAGCATCCGAATGATGCCAATACTGCACGTGTTGCTTTATTAAAGGCAGGGATACCGTTTCATGTACCGGGTGTTACTCTCCAGAGACAATGTTCATCCGCTATGCAGGCTATAATATTCGGCTCACAGGCGCTTAAGACAAATGATGCCCGGCTCATTATAGCAGGCGGAACCGAAAGTATGAGCAGCGCCCCTTATGTTTTAAATAATGCACGCTGGGGTCAAAGATTGATGCATGGCGAAATGACTGATTCCATGTGGGCGCTTCTTCATTCCGGCGGTGATATGATTATGGGCATGACAGCGGAAAATCTTGCAAAAAAATACAACATTACCCGTGAGGAACAGGATGAAATAGCTTTAAGAAGCCACAATAATGCTGAAGCAGCTATAAAGGCCGGCCTTTTTAAAGATGAGATAGTGCCTGTCCCAGTGCCTCAGCGAAAGGGTGAGCCTGTTATAATAGATTCAGATGAACATATCAGATATGGTTTGACCATGGATGATTTAAAAAAGCTTAAACCGGCGTTTGATAAAAAGAACGGCACTGTTACAGCCGGTAATGCATCGGGTCTTAATGATGCGGCGTCCGCTGTCGTTTTAACAACGATTGAACATGCAAAAGAGCTTGGCTTAAAACCAATGGTCAAACTAATCAGCAATGGCGTTGCCGGTGTTGAGCCCGAACTCATGGGATACGGTCCTGTCCCTGCATCGCAAAAGGCTCTGAAAAAGGCAGGGATGAATCTTGATGATATTGAACTTATTGAATGTAATGAGGCCTTTGCTGCGCAGTATTTAAGTTGTGAAAAACTTCTTGGTCTTAATCGTGAGATTACAAATGTAAATGGTTCAGGGATTGGTCTTGGACATCCGGTAGGGTGTACCGGGGCAAGAATTATAATCTCTCTTATCTATGAGATGGCAAGACGTAATGTTACAACGGGCCTTGCTACCCTTTGCGTTGGCGGAGGTATGGGCGCTACGACTATATGGGAAAGGGTTTAAATATTTAAAGGCCGGATGCATCATGGTTTAACATGAAACACCCGGCCTTTATTAAATTTAATTAATATTTGATAATTAGATAGATACCTCATCAACAACATCAGCAGCCTTATCAATCGCGGCATCAGCCGTGTTGCCGACAACAGGCACAATTGATATTACCGCACCGGTGATACGCATAGGTACGGTTACAATCTTGGTCAACAGGCAGCCTGCCATGGAAAATAAAAAAAATACTGATATAGCTGTTATTATTAAATGTTTCATGTTTTCCCCTTTGTTGAATAATTTTTGTAAATATATTATTAATTATATTTTCCATAAACCGGGAAGTTAAATTATTTTGAAACGCAAAAATATTACCGTTATGGCAATTTTTTCTGATAATCCTGATTTATTTTCTGTCATTAAAGTATCTCCACGCTGACAAGATTTGTTGTACCTTTAATGCCAAACGGCACTCCTGCGGTAATGATAATGGCATCTCCCGCCATGGCCATTTTGTTTTCCATGATCATCTTTTTTACATTTATCAGCATTTGATCCGTACTTTGAAGGGTTTTTACAAAATAAGGGATTACCCCCCACACGAGATTCAACCTGTGTCTTACCTCTTCAGAGGATGTAAAGGCCACAATAGGCTCTATTGGCCGAAAGCTTGAAATCTGCTGGGCAGTTGCCCCGCTCATGGTAGATGCTACTATAAGTTTCGCACCTACTTCCTCAGCAAGAAGACATGCCGCATGGCTTACAGCCTGAGAAATATTTACTTTATCCTTGTTAACATCTCTATTTAGATAATTGATGTAATCAATTGAGGCCTCGGATGTAACCGCAAGTTTATGCATAAATTGAACTGCTTCCACAGGATAATTACCAATGGCCGTCTCTTCGGAAAGCATAATCGCATCTGTGCCGTCGAGTATGGCTGTTGTTACATCCGTGGCCTCCGCCCTTGTGGGCCTTGGACTTTCCACCATTGACCGGAGCATCTGAGTCGCTGTTATTACAGGTTTGCCATGGCGGTTGGCTATCCTTATAAGTTCTTTTTGAATAATCGGCACCTGTTCAAGCGGGATCTCAACACCAAGATCTCCCCTTGCTATCATTATACCATCGGCATTTGTAATAATACCTTCAATATTTTGCAGTGCCTCATGCTTTTCAATCTTTGCAATAAGCGGAATTTTGTAACCATTGTTCTTCATTATAAGCCTGGCCTCGTGTAAATCAGCCTCATCCCTTACAAAAGAAAGGGCTATCCAGTCCACCTTGTTTGTTAGACCAAAGGCAAGGTCTTTTTTATCTTTTTCTGTCAGATTGGGAATGTTAAGCGAAGAGGAGGGAAGATTTACCCCTTTATGCGATGTTAAAATGCCCCCGACAATCACCTTTGCTGTAAAATAATGTTTTTCCTTTTGTTTTACTTCAAGCTCCATTGTCCCATCGGCAAGGAGTATCCTGTCTTTTTCCCTGATGCTCTCCATCAGACCGTGGGTATCAATGGGTATCTCATCTGTTACCTCCTGTTTTGCACCGCTTACAAGTTTTACTATATCGCCGACAAAAAGATTTATAGGACCGTTGCTTAATTCTCCGATCCTTATTTTCGGCCCTGAAATATCCTGAAGAATAGCTAATGGTATATCAAGTTCAGTTGCTGTAGAACGCAGGATTTTTATAACCTTTAAGTGCTGTTCATGTGTCCCATGTGAAAAATTGAGCCTCGCTACATTCATCCCTGCCTTTAAAATAGCCCTTATAGTCGCCTTATCCTCTGATGCAGGGCCAATTGTGCAGATAATTTTTGTTCTTCTTCTCATGGGGCACCCCCTGATATTTTATGTATATAAAATAGATTGATATTCCTTGTTTTTACATTAAAAATCCAGCCATCCAAATCAGGTTTTTTTATTCTCCTTCTATGGACATCCAATATTTATTTTATATCTATTTGTCCTGTCCTGATTGCGTAATAATAAGGTATTCAAATATATATTAGACATTATTATATTATATTACAAAAAAATATATAGCGTTAATATACAAAAAAAACGAGGTTAGAATTTATGCAGTAGTTGATTGCCGAAAAAATCCGGCATGGATACCGGCATGGATAAGAAATAAATTCAAATAAGAAAAAAGGGGACACACATCTTTCTGTAATATTGCGAGCCCATATTATATTGTGAAAATCCAAAATTCAACTTGAGTTTTTCATAAAAACAAGGGAAGAGCATGGGGGGCAGATCTACACAGTTGACACCCATAAGAGCACTGGAATTATTGACAAGTGATATTTGCGATAGTATTGCTTGATTATGGCGAGAATAGATCGTGTAGTTACACAGGTGCCCACCACATAACTTAAGCGAGGCAATCGGAGGGCAGCCTTTTTTTATAAAGGACATATCAGAGCAGAAAAGAGATGTTCTACGTTAGTATGAATGAACCGGCAGACCACTTAATAGCGAGCATTTTGTATAAACGTTAGAAAAGGGATTGGGACAGATACTTCGACCGAAAAAGAGAAATGGCTGAATCGAATATTGTGTCCCCAGGACTTTTAACTTTTGGTACGAATCGAATCATGTCGTCGCCGCATCACATCGCGCATATCATCAAGAATCTTACTTGATATAGCTTTTTTCCTATTTTATGGGAGACAAT
>DAOWOC010000124.1 GCA_030642225.1 Deltaproteobacteria bacterium | reverse complement strand
GGACTTTTCTTCTATTATCTTATATACGATAAATTCTTTTAGTCTATAAAATGTGTCTTTAACACATGAAAAATAAATGGTTTAAGTCCAAATGGCCTTTGTAGAAATCCCCGGTTTTATTGGCAGGCTTTATGTGCCTGATAAAAAAGAGACCTTTAAAAAACATAAGTGTAAAGATTGCTATTCATGCGGGTTTTGCAGTGATAAAAGGTGTGAGTTATGCTGTAGAGAGATGTCTTGTCCTGTTGATAAAGAAGATGAAATCAATAATAATAAATAATCAGAAGAATATTGATTAGTGAACAAATTTTATTATTATCCTTGTCACCATATAAATGATTGGTTTTTTGTCTATATAATTAATCTTTTTATTTTAAAGGAGTTTTAAGGCGTGATTAGAGATCATAGGCCTCATTTTGTAAAACATTTAGAGGCATTATTTTATGCATGGCATATAAAGCATTTTTTAAAACATCATTTTAAGTATCTTGGCAAGCATAGCGTTATAGTAAAGCCATGGTGCGTTGAGGTCGTAGGTGGTCCTATTGAAATAGGTGATTATGCAACTATTTTGCCTGCTACTGATCTTAAGATTAGAATAAACTGCTGGCCCAAGGAGGGGCTTTATAATCTTATTAAAATGCTCGGCATACCGAGCAAGGAAGAAAATAAAAATAAAGATGAGCCTGCTACTGCTATTAAAATAGGTAAATATGTTTTGATATGTCCTGGTGTCCGTATAAGCGCTGCAACCGGTATCACAATAGGGGATAGCTGCATGTTTGCTCAAAATTCTTATGTTACGGATTCAGACTGGCATGAGATTTACAACCGTTGTGTTCCTGTCGGTGGTTCAAAGTCTGTTACAATAGGAAATAATGTATGGATAGGCGATAGTGCTATCGTCTGTAAGGGTGTTACCATAGGTGATAACAGTATTGTCGGAGCTGGTGCTGTTGTAACGCGTGATGTGCCTTCTAATTCAATTGCTGCAGGTAATCCGGCTGTTGTTGTAAAGGAACTTGATCCTGATAAGGAAATGATAACCAGAGAAGCTGTGTTTAAAAATTATGATGAGACTTGCAGGGTTATTGGTAAACTTGATCGTGATTTAATGGCTGAAAATTCATTTTTCAGCTGGCTGCGTTATGTTCTTTTCCCGAAAAAGGGAGATTAAGGTTTAGTCTTGATGATTGTGTAAAAAAGATACGTCTTTTCAATAAAAACGAAAATAACGCATCTTTTTAAAATTACTAAAGTTGAATTTTATAAAGTAGTCAAAATTACCAGCGCATCAGCGCCGATGCCCATGTAAACCCGGCTCCAAATGCGATAAAGAGAAGCAGATCATCTTTTTCTATCATACCTGCCCTGTAGGTTTCATCTAATAATAATGGTATTGAAGCTGCCGTAGTATTTCCGTATTTTTCAATATTATTAAGCACTATCCCATCTGGAATTTTAAGTTGCTTAGCTATCATCTGATTAATTCTTAAATTAGCCTGGTGAGGTATAATATATTTCACATCATCCATTGTAACATTATTTTTTTCAAGCGTTGCTGGTATAATTTTACACAGCTCTGTAATAGCATTTTTAAAAACAGTTTTGCCATCCATCTTTGGCCATATGTTCCTGTTGTCAATATCCTGGTGGGTTATAAAAGGCTTGTGTGATATATCCCAGACATCCATATGGAGAGATTTTGCGAATTTTCCATCAGCATGAAGTTCTGTATAAAGAACTCCTCTGCCTTCATCTTCAGTTGGCGAAAATATTGCTGCACCGGCAGCATCGCCAAAAAGAACAGTGACATTGCGGCCAAGGTCTGTAAATTCAAGAAAATTTGAGTGTATTTCCGCCCCCACAACAAGGATGTTTTTATACATACCTATACGGATAAATGCATCAGCAATGGCCATGGAATATATAAAACCCGTGCATTGATTCCTTACATCAAGGCATCCTGTTTTATCAATCCCAAGCTTGGTCTGAAGATAGCAGCTTGATCCTGGGAAAAAATGATCGGGGCTGAGTGTGGCATAGATAATAAAATCAAGATCAGAGGGCTTTAAATTTGCATCCTCTAATGCTTTTTTTGAAGCTTCCAACGCAAGGTCGGAGCAGTAAACCCCTTCACCCGCGTAACGCCGTTCTTTTATCCCTGAACGGGAAAAAATCCATTCATCGCTTGTAGTTATTATCTTTGCGAGATCATTATTTGTTACAACATTTGGCGGCACATAACTTCCCATACCGGAGATTATGCTTTTGATCATTTTTTCCCTCCTGATTATTAATATTATAAATATTTATTATTTTGCCTGAGTAGTTAAAAATCTATTAATAGTTCATGAATTCTAATGGATGTAAAGGAATGAAATTTCATGATTTTTAACAAATTTCACTATAGCTTAAAAAGAGTGTTTGCTCAAGTCTGTTTTAAGGATTGTTTAGTGCTGAAATGATAAATTCCAAATATTGAATTATAAATAAATCTCAAATGCCAATAACCAAAATCCGTAACTTATGCTCAGGATTTTATTTTTTTTGATTTTTTAATACTTCAATAGTTTTATCTATTTCTTCTTTTCTTACTGTTTGTCTCAGGGTTTCAACCTTATGCATTATATCGGCAAATTTCATGCCTTCTGCAGCGCTTATCCATTCAAGTTGGAGCCTTTCAGGCCGTAGATTTAATTTCACCATTTTTTTATGAATTTTGTTAATCCTTTTCTCTGTCCAGTGATTGGCATTTATATAATGGCAATCTCCAATATGACAACCGCTGACAAGGATTACAGGCGCGCCTTTTGAAAATGCATGCCAGATAAATTTTTCATCAACACGTCCGGAGCACATTGTTCTGATAATCCTTGCATGGGTGGATATTCAAGCCTTAATACGCCTGCAAAGTCAGCGCCTGCATATGAACACCAGTTACATGCAAATGTAAGTATTTTTTCCCAGGGTTTTTCTTCTAAAAGTGCATCAACCTGATCAAGTATCTGTGTATCAGTAAAATGATTCATGATTATTGCGCCGAAAACACATTCTGCAGCGCATGTACCACATCCTGTGCAGGCAGCGCTGTTGATGACTGCGGGGATTTTATTTTTAACATCCACGGTAATGGCATTATAAGGACAAACCCTGGCACAACGCCCGCATGCAGTGCAGTGTTCTTCGATTACTTCAGATATAATAGGCTCTGTAAAGATTTCACCTTTATGCATTATGCGAATAGCCCTTGCTGCGGCAGCAGACCCCTGTGTTACGCTATCTTTAATATCTTTTGGCCCTTCAGCACAACCAGCGAAAAATATCCCGCGTGTTGCCGCATCAACAGGTAGTAGTTTGGGGTGCGCTTCAAGAAAAAAACCATCCTGTGTTAATTGAAGCCCAAGCATCTCTTTTAGCTTTTTTGTATTCTTAGGGGGACGTATGCCTATGCTTAAGACCAGCATATCAAGATCATGAAATTCAAGCATTCCGGTAACTGTATCTTCAATCGCAACATTAAGACCTGAATCGGTATTTTCTTTAACCGTGCCCGGGAGGCCGCGTTTATAATTTACTCCTGCACGCCTGCTTCTTGAATAGAGTTCCTCAAAGCCTTTGCCAAATGCCCTGATATCAAGATAAAAGACCTTAATATCAATATCAGGATAGTGCTCCTTTAGTAAAAGAGAATTTTTTATTGTATTCATACAGCAGATATTTGAGCAGTATGCGCCCCCTTTTTTAGAAGACCTTGAACCAACGCACTGGATAAATCCTATTGACCTTGGGATCTTTTTATCAGTAGGCCGCAAAAGGTCACCTTTTGTAGGACCTCCGGCATTAATGAGACGTTCAAGCTCAAGGCTGGTTATTACATTTTCAAAACGTGTATAACCATATTCATCCATCTCTTTTGGATCATATGGCTCAAGTCCTGTTGCGACAATGATCGTCCCTACCTTTTCTGTTATTTCCTCATCAGACATATGAAAATTAATGCATTTTTTTTCACACGCATCAACACACTTGGCACATACTGAAGGGTTGTGTCCGAGGCATTCATTTATATTGATAACATAGGAAGATGGGACAGCCTGAGGAAATTGAAAATAAATAGCCTTTCTTGATGAGAGACCAAGGTCAAATTCATCGGGACGTACAACAGGGCAGACAGTTGCGCAATCCCCACAGGCAGTACACTCTTTTTCATCAATATATCTGGCTTTTTTCAATATTTTAACATTAAAATTACCAATATATCCCTTAACATCTGTTACTTCGCTCAATGTTAATAATTTTATGTTTGGATGTCGACCGACATCTGTCATCTTAGGACCGAGTATTCAGATTGAACAGTCAATCGTGGGAAACGTCTTGTCTATCTGTGCCATAACCCCGCCGATTGATGGATTTTTTTCAACCATGATTACCTCATAGCCGTTATCCGCAAGGTCCAGCGCAGCTTGAATTCCTGCAATTCCTCCGCCTATAACCATTGTTTTTTTGATAAGAGGTAATACCTGTTCCTCAAGGGGTCCAAGATTCCGAACCCTGGCAACTGACATCTTGACAAGATCGATTGCCTTTTTTGTAGCTTCTTGGGGATTGTTTTTATGTACCCAGCTGCAATGCTCTCTTATGTTGGCCATGTCCATAAGATAAGGATTCAGTCCGGCTGATTTCAGCATGAGACGAAATGTTGTTTCATGTAAACGGGGGGAGCATGAGGCAATAACAATACGGTTAAGATTATGATCCTCAATATCATTTTTGATTATTTTTTGTCCTGGTTC
>DAOWOC010000126.1 GCA_030642225.1 Deltaproteobacteria bacterium | reverse complement strand
GTTACATAAGCAAGGGAAAATAATATCTTTTTTCTTGCCCCATCTCCCTCGGCAAGATAATAATAAAGGCCAACACCGCTTTTTATGGCAAAAATACCTATTGTAAAGGCAAATCCTATTAAAAGACTTTTAAATTCCATTATTTTTTCTCAGTTTTAATCTCATGATATTATTCAAACAGTCTTGGACCATTTAAAAACTGTAACTCAAACCAGCCTCAACATACCTTCCATTACGCACATAGTAACTATTATCATATTCTCCTGCTAAAAGTTTGCCTGTAGAATTGATTGCCCGTTCCATTTCTTTATCCAGTATATTTTTACCTAATATCCAGAGTTTAACCCCCTTAAATTTATATGATATTCCTGCATCTATGGTGGTCCGTTCTCCATATTCAATACGATTCAGGGCATCCACATAATAAGGTCCTGTGCCATTAACATCAAAATTGCATTTAAGCCCTTTTAACGGATAAAAATCACACCCGGCAGAATATGTATAATCAGGCACCCCATAAAGATCATAGCCCCTTAAATTTTTTACACCAGACGTGTTTGAAGGATGTTCTCTGACCTTCATTTTACCCTCTCTCCATTCCACCTTTAACCATGTACCGGAAATTCTGTAACCAAACCATGAGAATATCCGCCCATCACCTTCAAGTTCAACCCCCTGATGAACTGTTTCTCCAACGTTCTTATATCCAAGCCAGGTGCCTGAGCTATCGTAATATCCAAGGAATTTATCCTTATAATTGGTATGAAAACCTGTTAAGGAAATATTACATGTTCTATGAATCAAATGACGATATCCCAATTCATATGTAAGCGACCTCTCAGCCTTTAAATCTTCCGGTCTGTTTTCAACGCCGCCTTTTTCAGCTGCCCAGGCATAATACTGGGGTGTTGGTGACCAGAATGTTCGTGACAAAGAAAAAAATACATTCCCCTTTTCACTGAAATGATATGAAGGGGATATTACCCAGCCGATCAGGGTCTCTTTTTCATGAACCTTTGTAGGTACATTATTTTTAAAGGCAATATCTGTCTGATCAACCCGGCTTCCTATTTTTAAAGCAATGGTATCCCAAAGGAGAATATCATTATCCCAGAAGAAACCATAAAGACGTTCATCAATATCCAGATCATATTTATCTGTACTTTTAGTTAAATTATTAGGATAGGAACGGCGCTGTTCAAACCTTAAGTCTTCAATATTAATACCGAATGAAGGTGTGTAAATAAAGGCGTCTGAACCTATTTTGGGACCTCCTGACAATGTAAAAACCAGGGTGTCCTGATCCCTGTCATCACGATATACTTTTTTGGGACTCGTAAACTTCTCATACATGCTGTTATATTCTTCACTAAAACCCGTCCATGAAACAGACGAATTTAAAAAAAACCATTTTTCCCTTTGAGAAAAATCAACCCCAAATATTGTTTCCTCCTGTTCTCTTTCATTATGCCAGTATAATGTGGTGTCTGTTTTGCTTTTGGGAAAATGTTTTTCATCCCGGAAGTCATGAAGGTGCCATTTCTTTTTTCTAAGGCCATAGGAATTTTCTTTTTCATTTGTTATAAAATTTGCGCGGATGCCAAGCCTTGTTCCATTAGAAAAATTATAGCCTGCCTTTACAAGAACAGCGTCTCTATTCTCTTCTTCATCTTCATATCCTTTAGTCATATAATCTGTTGCATTTAAAAAATAATCCCATTTGTCTATGCCTCCATAGAAATTAACAGAGGAATCATATGTTTCCCATGAGCCATATGCCCCGGAAATATCAAAATTAAAGGGTTTTTCCCGCGTCCCTTTTTTGGTAATAATATTTATTACTCCCCTTGCTGCCCCAGGGCCATAAACAATCCCTGGAGAGCGCAAGACCTCAATCCTCTCAACCTGGGAAACAGGAATAAAATTAAAATAATCATATCTTGAAGAGCCTATTTTTTGCGGTACGCCATCAATCATAATTACAGGTCCTCCTGACATGCCCAACTGAGTACCTCTTATATCCAAATTATCTTTAGATGAGCTTTTATCAATAATTCCAGGCACCCTTTTTATGGCCTCCGCTATACTTTTAGCGCCCATTTCTTCCAGATCATCTGCCGTGATCACTGACGTACTGGCAGGCATATTGATTAATTTAGTATCGCTGGTAGAGGTCACAATTATCTCTTCAAGCTTATGAATATTAGAATCATTATTCCCCCCATAACTTATTGAAATATTACAAAAAAATAAAAACCAACAAAAACATATAATTATTAAAGAGCCAACACCTCGCATTATATCCTCCTTTTCCACCCAAGTGAAATTGTTAAAGGTTACTGATAATGTCCGGGTTTCCTGGCTTACAATCATCCTATTAACCGCGCCTTCCCATCTGTTTTAAAAAATCAGACAGTGACATGATTGCGGCTTTGGTCCTGATTACAGTCGCTGGGCGGCGGAAGATTTTAACTCCCTTCCCCTTGGACAAAATCCATTAAAAAATTATCCTTTACCCAAATAAAAAAATCCCCGAACCGTATAAACGATTCGGGGATATCCCTTTTTTTTATCCTCAAACTTATTATGTATCAGCGCCCCTGTCCCCAAGGTTACTGAAAATATTACAGGCAGGTCTTCTGGCTTTCGGATCTTTCTACTTGCTGCGCCTTCCCACCTTATGGCAGTGGCATTTTTGCAGCTTTCGTCCCCGATTACAGCGGTGGGCCCACTCCCGTTTCACACGAGATTCCCTTTTAAGCTGAATAAACAGCACCACATAATATTAAAACGATAAACAGTTTGATTACATTAAAGCAGCTATAATGTCAAACCAAAACAAATCACGAAAATTTTATAAGATTTATAAATTACCCCATAAAAATAATGTTCCGAGTATCATTAAAAATAGCCCGGCAAATGCTTCAATGCCATATTCAACAGGGACTGTATGTTTACTGTTTTTTGAAATTGCAGTAAGTGAGGCGACTTTTCCTGATATGGCAATTAATACAACCATTGATACTGTAAATGCCATCCCGATTGAAATGGTTACCCCTAATATTATACCGAGGACAATCAGATCCATTGATAATGTAAACAGCATAACCATTATAACGCCAGGACAGGGAATACTGCCAACAGCAAGCGCTAACAAAACAGGATTAACGTATTTTTCTGATTTAAAAGTTTTAGATGGGTACTGTTTTTGATTATTTTTTATCAATTTGTAAATGCTGTGTATGAAAATACCAAGGCCAAAACAGGCGATAATACTGTAACTGATGACCTGGGTTATGTTTGTGACAGTCTCAAGATTTTTGATAATATTTGTTTTTAGGATATAGCGTATAACAAGAACGAAAATAATCCCTGAAACACCATGAAACAGCGATATACAATTGCTGAACAGCATACCCCTGATATATGAAGGCCGTTGTGACAATACGTATGATAAGGCGATAGCCTTTCCATGACCGGGACCCGCAGCGTGAATTACTCCATATGCAAATGCAGCGATAATAAGCAATAATAATGGTTTTATACTGCCTGTCGATTCAGCCTGCCGGACAAGTAAAGTCATTTTTGTTTTTAATTTATGCTGCCATATAATTATTTTAGCGAAAAATTTATTACTAATAACAGGCGTGGGTGCTTGCTGATTTTCAGGCTTTGTTGTAAAAGGATTGCTGGCACTTGACAAAGGTGCAATCACAAAAAATAACAATAGGATTAAAAAGGCTATGGATTGTTTCATTGTTTTGTACGAAAATTCAAAAATAATGCCAATGGATTAATCTGTCCATAATATATTGATGTTGACTTATCTTTTTTAATAACCGTTTCTACGACAAAGGGTTCAGATCTATATAGTGATACTGAATCGTTATTTGTAAAGAAAATAGCACAATAATACGATGGGTCATATGATGCAACAGTAATTTGTTTAAAGTTACTTGTGGCTGTAACATGACAAGGAATAAAAAATTTGTAAATTAATTTCCCATTATGCAACTCAGCTGAAAAATTTTGTATAAACTTAACATTAAAAGGTCTCCCTCCAATTTTCACAAATGTAAAATAATTGTAGTTGGATAAATATGAAAAGGCCTCTTTTTTTATTAGTATCACTTCACTTTTTTCTAAAATTTTATTTTGATTTTTATCATAATCACCGACTATCATGCTGGTAAACATATCATCAAATGTCCAGTGGATATTAAAGCCTGTAAGTCCTTGATCATTAAAAACTATATTTATCTTTTGAACAATAAAAACATGCGGGTGTGACAAAGCAACACTACAAAATATTGTAAAATATATGATGGAGATGGTTGATAGAATATTTATTTTTTTTCGCATAATAATATTTTTACCGGGCATGTGGGTGTCAGACCTACACATTTAACAAGTCAAGAACCGAAAATTTTTGCTAATATAATTTTACTGTTTGCTGTTGTCAATTGTGTAGGCCTGACACCCATACTTTCCCCTTTCTATTTTCCTTCCATTATTTTATAATTTTTATTTTCAAGATAATTCCCCAACCATACAGAACTTAACCCATCTTTTCGAATAAAAAAAATAAATCCTGTAATTACAGCATGTTACTTTTTTAAAATCTTCGTTATGGCACTACTTTTGTTTATTTTTTTGATAGTTGTTTTGATAATTTTGCC
>DAOWOC010000240.1 GCA_030642225.1 Deltaproteobacteria bacterium | reverse complement strand
AACTGTGAACCGACAACCGTGAACTGTTACTTTTATTTTATAGTTCAAAATCAGGCTGATCCTGATCCAGCTCAAATGCATTATGCAATAATCTTACTGCAAGCTCGGTATAATCCTCATGTATTAATGTAGAGACTTTTATTTCAGATGTAGAGATCATGATTATGTTAATGCCTGCTTCTGAAAGTACGGAAAACATCTTTGATGCTATGCCTGAATGGTTTCTCATGTTAAGGCCGATTGCCGATACTTTGGCAACATGGATATCACCCTGAACATCCTTTGCCCCGATATCCCCGGCCACATTTTTTAATATATTTAATGCCTTTGTATAATCATCCTTTGCAACGGTAAATGTCATATCCGTCATGCCGGTGCCATGGATGCTTGAATTTTGTATAATCATATCAACAGATATCCCGGCATCTGAAATCGGTTGAAAGATTAACGCCGCAATTCCTGGTTTATCAGGCACGTCTATTATGGTAAGACGAGCTTCATTTTTATTATATGCAATAGCGCTTACTGCGACCTTTTCCATCCTTGTATCACCTTTTACTACCATTGTGCCTTCAGCCTCCACAAAAGAAGATCTTACATGCAGGGGGACCTCGTATTTTACAGCAAATTCAACAGAACGCAGATGCAGTACTTTGGCGCCCATGCTCGCCATCTCAAGCATCTCTTCATATGAGATATATTTTAATTTTCGCGCTTTTTTTGTTATATTCGGGTCGGTTGTATACACGCCTTCAACATCCGTATAAATTTCACATACAGATGCATTTAAGGCTGCCGCAAGCCCCACGGCGGTTGTATCGGAACCTCCCCTGCCCAGAGTTGTTATATTGCCGAATTCATCCATGCCCTGGAATCCGGCTATTACGACAATTTTCCCCTGTTCAATCGCCTGGGTTATCTCCTCTGTATCTATATTGTGTATCCTTGCCATTCCATATCTATGATCCGTCATTATCTGGGCCTGAAAGCCAAGAAAAGACTGGGCATCATGTCCCATTGTCTTGCAGGCTATGGAAAAAAGAGCTATAGACACCTGTTCACCGGTAGCAAGCAGGACGTCAAGTTCCCTCGGGTCAGGGTCCTTATTTATTAATCTGGCCATATCTATTAACCGGTCTGTCTTTCCTGCCATGGCCGAGAGGACTACTACTACATCATTACCATTATTTTTTGTCTGTATAACCTTTTTTGCGACATTCTGAATACGTTCAACCGTACCGACTGAAGTACCACCATATTTTTGAACAATAAGCGCCATAATCTCAATTATTAATCAAATTATGATTAAAATCCTTTCATGAAAGTTATTATGTGTGAAAACCATACAATCTCCTTATAAATCTTTAATAAAGGATTGTAAATGCAGATTACAGGAAACGAGTTCAAGATATCTAATTTCATCTTTTACTTCAATAAATATATCCATAAAATCGTTTAATAAATATTGTTTTATTTTTTCCGGCCATTCTATAACAATAACATAATCATTTTTATCCCTTTCCAGCAAGCCTAACTCAAGGAGCTCCCCGGGGTCTGAAAGCCTGTAGCAATCAACATGAATCAATAATAAACGCCCTGGATATTCATTTATAAGGGTAAAGGTCGGGCTCGTTACAGGATATTCTTTTAAAACATCAAGCCCTTTTGCAATCCCTCTTGTTAAACAGGTCTTACCTGCGCCCAAATTTCCATTAAGACAAATATTTTCCCCTCCGATACACATTTTCCCGATTTCAAAGCCAAGAGACATGGTCTCTTTTTCTGAGTGCGATTCAAAGATTTTTTTCAAATTATTCTCTCAATTTATCCATGGCGAGTGGCAACGCCATAGCGAGTTCTGTTGCAAGGACTCCGGTTTTTTGATTTCTATTTGCAGGAAGAAAAAGTGCCTGTTCTGTTAAATATCTGTCTATATTTTGTGTTTTATCCTGTCCTGTTAATATTTCACATGCAAGTCCATGAATATAAACTCCAAGCAGGCATGCTGTTTCAGGGCCATATCCCTGGGCCAAAAATCCCCCTATTATTCCTGAAAGGACATCGCCCATTCCCCCCGAAGCCATGGCAGCGCCGGCATATGGATTTATAAAAATCCTGCCTGAGGGGAAAGCCACAATACTCCTGGCCCCCTTAAGAATAATAAAGACATTGTACTTTTTTGCAAAAAGCAATGCATTGCCGATCCTGTCTGATTCAACATCCTGGATATCTGTGCCTGATAAACGCGCCATTTCGCCGGGATGCGGTGTTAAAATTCTTGGCCCGGCTGATGTTACAAGGCATGAAATATCTTTTGATAAAAGATTTAAAGCATCTGCGTCAATAAGCATTGGTTTTTTAAAATCCATAACAAGACGCCTGACAAAAGAACCGGTTTCAGCTGCTGTGCCAAGCCCCGGACCTATCACCACTGCATTTTTTTTCAGTAGAATATTTTTTATTAATTCTTCATCCTGCTCAGCTATAAAGCCTTCATGTGTTTCTGACAATGAAACAGTCATTGCCTCGGTCAATTTTATTTCCATTATATGATGCAGACTGTCAGGAATTCCGGCTGTAACAAGGCCTGTCCCAACCTTCATAGCACCGAGCGCAGTCATTGCCGGCGCCCCTGTTTTTCCAGGGCCCCCACCAATTATCAGAAGATGGCCGAACGTTCCTTTGTGGGCATTCCTGCTTCTCGGTATGATGACCTTTGTTAATTCTTGTGGGGATATTATTTTTATTACCGGTTTTGAATCAGTCACTGCTTTTTCAGGGATACCAATATCCACACAGATCAGATCCCCTGTCATCTCTGCGCCTGGAAACAAAAGAAGCCCTGTTTTGGGTAAACCAAATGTTACAGTGGCAACAGCCCTGATAGATATCCCCATGATCTTGCCGGTGGCACCATCTACCCCTGATGGGATATCAAGAGAAAATACTGGTTTAACAAGATTGTTCAGATATTCAATTGCATTATAAAAAAGACCTTTAACCAAAGAGTTTAAACCTGTTCCAAATATCGCGTCTATGATGATATCAGAGTCTTTTATAATATCCCTGTTTTTTT
>DAOWOC010000349.1 GCA_030642225.1 Deltaproteobacteria bacterium | reverse complement strand
TTTTGATGTTAACCATGACGGAAGTCTTGATAATGCAAAGAGCCGCTGGCTTTGAGGTGAATAAGTCAAAAAACCTGTTTCACCCTTTAGCCTGTATGCTGCTGTAAAATTACCAACCGTCAGGATATCACCCGTAACCTCCAAACCGTTACGGTCTACTATAATCCCTTGCTGCATGCGAATTTCACCGGACCGTTTAATTTCATCAAAAAACATATCAATGATCATCCCTATATCGTCCATACCAGGAAATCTTGATTTATTAAGGACAGGTTTTATTTTTTCAATCCTGTCTTTATCTAAAGCGCTCTGAAGGCTTTGGAGTAAAACTGAATCAAGATTTTTCGCACTTACACGCACAACGCCTGTAAGTTCTCTGACCATTGCATCAAGCCTGGCTTCTTTTTGAAAAAGGTCATCTTCTATTTTTTTTAACCTGATATCATCCTTTTCAAGCCCTTTATTCTCGTTTCCAATGGCCCTGTTTTCCGCCTCAATTTTTTTAATAACGCTTAAAAGCCCTTTCTTATCCGCTGAGATCTTCTTTATAGATTCAGCTGCATCTTTTAAAGCGGTCTCTTTCTCAAGACTTGCCTTTTTAAGTATTTCCTGCCTTTTATCTTCTAATTTTTGAGATGATTCCCTCATATCCTCTGCAATTGACAGGGAGGTGATAAACAAAACAATAAAAAAAACTGATATAATAATCATATTTTTCATCATGGGATCACCAGCCTTCCAAAAGGCAAGGCAACCAGCTCTATGGTACGCCTTTTTTGAGCAATCTCTATTGCCTTATTGATTTCTATCCTGTATTTGCCGGGCAGGACAGACCATATCTCTTTTGCAGGATCGAAAACCCCGACAGTCTTCATATCAAATGTCCTGCAAAAAATGGAAAGCCTCCCTATCCTGAGAATATTAACGAGTGTATCCTGATCATTCAATTTAATCCGTTCCTCATAAACATCAATACTCCGTCCGTATTCCAATTCAAGTGTCAAAAAATCCATAAGTTTTCTAAACTTTTCACTTGCTGATTTCTTTGGATTTTCAATGGATTTTGCAAGTTCATTTAAACGAACCCCTCTTTCAACAGCATTAAACGGGATATCATTCTTAATAAATATCCGGAGTCTATCCAATGTTGACCTTAAAAAAGGCAGGAGTTCTTGTGAAATCCTCTCAGCCTCTTGTATATTTTTTTCAAGTATTGATATGCTGATTTCCCGGGAGGCAATCTGTTCCTTAAAAGAATTGTTTATTTGCATAAGCTCTTCTTTATCAAATAAAAGTCCCTTGTATTTCTGAACAAGCGCGGCCTTTTCAACAGCCCATTTGTCATCCTCTTTCTGGGTTTTTTGCCTCACATTAACGGATGTTTTAACCCGCGATTCAACCTGTCCTGCCAATTCCCCACCAATGGCTGTAAGAGGAAACATTGAGAGTAAAAAAAACAAAAATATCCTGATTATCACAAGACCCTCCTTAAAAATTTATCTTTATACCGGTTTCAAACCTCACACCATTATCAGGATAGCCATGATGCATTTCATAATCCTCATCCCATATATTTTTTATAGCGAGAAAAAACTGTCCATTGAGTTTAATAAAGGTTTTGACAAAACGAATATCCATGGTTGAGTGTTGATTAAGGTCAAATGCCGGGCTGTTTATAATATCAGAGTATGCCCTTGATGTGTATTTGATACATGTCTCAAACCTCATTCCTTTTGAAAATCTGTTTATTACCTTAAATTTGATAATGTGTTCAGGACTATAAATCAAATGCTTGTGATTTTCCCGATTTTCCGTATTAAGAAAAATA
>DAOWOC010000178.1 GCA_030642225.1 Deltaproteobacteria bacterium | reverse complement strand
GTCTAATGATATCTTTTTGTCGGGCATCAAAAAAATATGCATTTTTTTGAGTTTGACAGGGGCAATATTATTGTATTTTTTATCTGATTTTTCATTTTCATGCGGATTCATAATTGGCGCCTTTATCGCAATATTCAATTTTGAATTATTAAAAAGGATTGTAATTAAGGGATGTTCTCTTGATAATCCAGGGGAAGGGACAAAATTGGTAATTATTCGTTATTATATCCGAATTAGTATAACCGGATTTTTGCTTTTTGTTTTAATTTCACAAAACATTGTTCATCCTTTATCATTACTTTTAGGCCTGTCAACGGTTATGACAGGTATATGCGGCATGGCATTTTATTATTTTTTAAAAATTATGCACAAGGAGACGGTCTGAGATGGAGCATCCTATTCTGTTTTTGGATATGTTATTCAAGGCAATTCATATTAATTTACCTCCACATGTAACATATACATGGCTTGTTATGCTGATATTAATTATACTCGGTAAAATAGCATCAAGTTCCATAAAAATGATCCCGCAAGGGACACAAAATGTTTTTGAGGTAATTATCGGCAATGCAGAGGATTTTTTAGTCAGTATTGCAGGTGAAGAGGGACGCGCATTTTTTCCATTTATCTGTACGCTCTTCCTGCTTATTTTCTTTTGCAATATTATAGGGATGCTGCCGGGTGGCTTTGCTCCAACGTCATCTTTAAATACAACGGTCGCTTGCGCTATCTGCGTATTTATATACACACATTATCTTGGCATTAAATTACACGGGGTCAAATATATAAAACACTTTTTAGGCCCAATGCCTGCGCTTGCGCCTTTAATGCTGATGATTGAACTTATTGGACATTTTGCAAGGATACTTTCCCTGTCATTTCGTCTTTTTGGAAACATGTTCGGTCATGAACTCGTATTAGGGATATTAATATCAATCGCGGGGTTATATTTTGCACCACTCCCAATAATGTTTTTAGGACTGTTTACAAGCTTTGTGCAGGCCCTGGTTTTTGTGCTTCTTTCTATGATATATTTTGCCGGAGCCATGGAAGAAGCTCATTAATAATAGGACAAAAAATATAAATTAAGGAAAAAAATGAAGAAGGCCATAATAATTAATAATTTTTCAAGGAGGTTTTTTAGATGAGAAGGAAAACAGTTTTACAGTCAATGTTAGTAATAATGATTTTGGGTTTCGCATCTCTGGCATTTGCATCTGAGGGTGGCAGCGGAGTTGCTTCAGACACAGCGATATTGTTTTTTATATGTTCAGCAGTTGCAGCAGGTCTTGCCATTGCCATAGCAGCGGCAGGCACAGGTATTGGACAGGGCATGGCAGTAAAAAGCGCTATGGAAGGTATTGCAAGGAACCCTGAGGCATCAGGCAAAATTCAGGTCAACATGATTATTGGTCTTGCCATGATTGAATCACTTTGTATTTATGCCTTAGTTGTTGCACTTATCCTTGTTTATGCAAACCCGGCAATCAAAAACATGACAACTCTTTTAGGCCTGTAAATATAATGCCTGTAAAAACAGGCTGAATTTTACAAAGAAAAATATTAAGGGATAACATTAAATTATAAAATGTTATCCCTTGTTTCTTAATAGAGCATGTGATAAAAAGAACAAAGAGGATAATGTTAAATGAAATTTGCCAAAATACCGATGGCAACCATAACAAGACTATGTGTTTATGTCAGGAATCTCGAAGAACTTTTAACAGATTCTGTTGATGTTATCAGTTCTGAAGATCTTGCAAGACAATGCGATGTTAACGCTGCCCAGATAAGAAAGGATTTGGCCTATTTCGGCGAATTCGGAGTACGTGGGGTTGGATACCATGTCAAGGATTTACTGAGTGAGATTAAAGATATACTCGGATTAAACAAGATATGGAACGTAGCTATTGCAGGGATTGGAAACCTTGGAGTGGCTTTATTGAATCATGCTAATTTTATAAAACATGGATATATTTTTATGGCAGCGGTTGACAAGGACAATAAAAAAATCGGTCAAAAGCTGAAAAACGGTCTTACTGTTGAATCAATTGAGAAACTGCCAAATATAGTTAAGGAAAAAAATATTGAAATAGGAATTATCGCAACCCCTGCAAATACAGCACAGGGGGTTGCAAATCAGTTTGTCCTGTCAGGCGTTAAGGGGATATTAAATTTTGCGCCCTCCAGGATACAGATACCTGAAAGCTGTGCCATACAAAATGTTGATTTTACCATGAAAATGGATACCCTCGCCTATTTTATCTCATCTTCATAATGAGCTGATTCAAGCAGTGGGATAAGACTTTGTCCGGTATATGAACCGAGTATATTTGCAATTGTCTCCGGCGTGCCCGAACCTATTAAGTCACCTCCCCCGTCACCTCCCTCAGGGCCAAGATCAATAATATAATCCGCTGTTTTTATCACATCCAGATTATGCTCAATAATTATTATTGTATTTCCAGCATCCGTAAGCCGGTTTAAAACGCCAAGGAGCTTTTTGATATCATAAAAATGCAGACCGGTTGTTGGTTCATCTAATATATAAAGGGTATTACCGCTAAATCTCTTAGAGAGTTCCCTTGAAAGTTTAATGCGCTGCGCCTCACCGCCTGAAAGAGTTGTAGCAGACTGTCCCAGCCTGATATAGCCAAGGCCCACATCGTATAATGTCTGGAGTTTTTTTTGTATATGCGGTATAGCCTTAAAAAATTGCATAGCCTGATTAACGGTCAAATCAAGCACTTGTGAAATATTTTTACCTTTGTACTCAATCTCAAGGGTTTCCCTGTTATATCTGAGACCATTGCATTCATCACACCTGACATGAACATCAGGCAAAAAATGCATCCCTATCTTTATAATTCCATCTCCATCGCAGGCATCACACCTGCCGCCCTTAACATTAAAACTAAATCTGCCGGGTTTATATCCCCTTTTTTTTGATTCAGGGAGCATGGAAAATAAATCGCGTACAGGATTTAAAATACCTGTATAAGTGGCTGGATTTGACCTCGGTGTTCTTCCTATGGGAGACTGATCAATATTAATAACATGCCTTATATCTTCAAGACCATAAATACCGCTGACAGGGGCCGAAGGTATGCGGGTTCCCCTTAATCTTTGTTGTGCGAGACGATAAATTGTATCAATAACAAGTGTTGATTTACCTGAGCCTGAAACGCCTGTAACACACGTGAGGCACCCTAATGGGAAATTAACATCAATATCTTTTAGATTATTGCCTCGCGCACCTTTCACAGCAATAAACCCTTTTTTAGCACCCCTTCTTTTCCTTGGCATTGCTATGAACATCCTGCCTGATAAATATTTACCTGTAAGTGATTCCATGTCTGTAAAAATCTTATCAGGTGGGCCCTGAAAGACTATTTCGCCCCCGTGAATCCCTGCCCCTGGTCCCATATCAATAACATGATCCGCTGATAAAATAGTCTCTGCGTCATGTTCCACAACAATAAGGGAATTGCCAAGTTTTTGAAGTTCTCTGAGTGTCTTTAACAGACGCTGATTATCCCTTGCATGAAGACCGATGCTTGGTTCATCAAGCACATAAAGCACCCCGACCAAACGTGAGCCGATCTGTGTGGCAAGGCGGACTCGCTGGCTTTCACCGCCGGAAAGCGTTGCGGATGCCCTGTCCATGGAAAGATAATCAAGCCCCACATTATTAAGAAAACCAAGACGTTCCCTGATTTCTTTTAAGATACGATCTGAAATGATTTTTTGGCGCTGTGTCAGTCTTAAATTTTCAAACCAGTTTAATGCCTGTCGTATATTTAACCTTGTGATATCATGGATGTTTTTACCATTGATAAGC
>DAOWOC010000235.1 GCA_030642225.1 Deltaproteobacteria bacterium | reverse complement strand
GTTTGGGCCTCCTATTTTTTGGCAGCTTACACTTAATCAAATTTGTCATATAGATCGAACTTCTGCTAATGGCAGCGGTATATAAGAGTTTATCTAACATTTTTCCTGAAGGCCCGATAAACATTTTACATTTTTTATCTTCGTTCTCTCCAGGGGACAGGGCTATAAGCATCAGATCTGCGTTTAAATTTCCTTCACCACAAATTGTATTCTGCCTTGTCAGAGATAATCGGCACCTGGTACAGTTTTTTATTTGATTATTTAATTTATTAATAGCTGTTTGTTTTTGATTAATCAGCATGGGCTCGGCTTTATCACCTTATTTAAAAATAAACACATAGTTAAGTTATGCCCGTGTAAATATTTCGATTTTTATGCAAAACTGGTTATTTTATTCAATTTTGTAATATTTATAGCGTTGATCCTGATCAGGATAATGAATAGTAGCTCCGCCTGGTGTTTTGAGTGTTATTGTCCCTGGTTTGATATCAACAATATAGTTTGAGTCAATAGGGACTTTCCCTGCTCCTGATGGCACATCTACAACATATCTTGGAATACCGAGTCCCGAACAGGTGCTGTAAAGGGATGAGATTATCTCAAGTCCTTTTATTACTGGTGTTCTCAGGTGTTCCACACCATCAACCGGTTCGCAGTGGAATAGGTAATATGGCCTGACTTTTATTTTAAGCAGCCCCCTTAAGAGTTTTTTCATGGTTTCAAGAGAATCATTTACCCCTTTTATGAGAACACTCTGATTGTTTACTGGTATCCCTGCCATAAGAAGGTTATTACAGGCAACGGCTGCATCCCGGGTCAATTCCATTGGAGAATTGAACTGGGTGTTTAGCCATACAGGTCCATATTGCGCTATCATTGTACATAATTCCTTAGTAAT
This sequence comes from Deltaproteobacteria bacterium, assembly GCA_030642225.1. Classification (GTDB taxonomy): domain Bacteria; phylum Desulfobacterota; class DAOWOC01; order DAOWOC01; family DAOWOC01; genus DAOWOC01. The sequence goes on along the minus strand of DAOWOC010000235.1, from coordinate 2,228 downwards.
GCGCATGGGCATGGTAACCGGTAGTCTTGAACCTATTCTTATTATGTCTATGGTTTTTATCCTTTGAATTTGCCAAAGGATTTCTTCTAAAACATCAGGGGCAAGCATTAGCGGATCACCACCTGAGATTATAACATCCCTGATTTCTGGTCTGGCTCTAAGATACAATACTATTTCTTCAAGCTCTTTTTTGTTTATATCCATATTGCCATTGTTCCAGAAACGTTTTCTGTCGCAGTGCCGGCAAAAAACAGCGCATTTGTTAGTAGCTATTATTACCGCCCTGTCAGGGTATCGCCGGATAAGTTTTGGTACAGGAGAATGTGTGAAATCCTCATGTAAAGGGTCATTGCAAAAATTGTGTTTATTAATAATTTCTCTTGCATCAGGTAAGCATTGAAGCAGTATGGGATCATTATTTAATTTATTTGATGCAGCGAGTGAAAGATAATAAGGGGTAATTTTAAAAGGGAATTTTTTTATAACCTGTTTAATAGCCGGATAAGTATCTGTATCCCATTTAATGCCATAATCCTTAAGCATGTCTATGTCCGTTATAAATTTATTGTTTTGAGAAAGGATAGGGGATAAAAAGTCCGTCATTTTTTTATTTTCCACATACTCCGCAAGCACGGCATTTATCAATATTACAGGGAGGTGTTAGACGTCCATGAAATGATTTTTGCCATTCTTTTATTAAAAAATTTTTATCAATGCCGTGGTCGATAAAATCCCATGGCAATAATTCATCCGTCATTATTTTTCTATATACATAAAAGTCAAGGTTTATGTTACATTCTTTGGCGGCTTTTTGCCAGTTTGATGATTTTTTTTCATGCATTTTTAAAAGGATGGATGCGCATCTGCGGTCTCCACGCGCAAGGGCTGCCTGAAAATATGATTTTTTAGGCGGTTCAATATTTAGCTTTATATTTGTTTCTTTTGAAAGGCCTGTCCTGATTTGGTTTATTTTTTTCTTCAGGGATTTTATATTTTCAAAAGATTCCCACTGAAATGGTGTAAACGGCTTTGGAATAAAAGGATTTATACTGATAGTTATAGTCCCGATACGTTTTTTCCCGCGGCATTTATTAAGCATAATTTTTTTTATTTTTTGAATCAAAATGATGATTTCATCAATATCCTCTTTGGTTTCATGGGGAAGACCTATTAAAAAATAGAGTTTGAGATTTAAAATTCCTGCCTCAAAAATCATGGAGCAGGCATTGAATATATCTTTTTCAGTGATATTCTTGTTAATGATATCTCTTAGCCTTTGTGAACCGGCTTCAGGAGCGATGGTTAAGGTTTTATGACCTGATGATGCAAGAAGATTTATAATGTCCATGGAAATAGAATCAGCCCTTAGACTTGATACTGAAACACTTACAGGCAAAAGTTTTAAGGCTGCGCAAAGATCATTTATCCCGGGAATATCTGATATGGCTGCCCCGACCAGGCCTATTTTTTTATGTTTATCGGCAAGTTGAATGCATTGTTTTATAAGCCTGTCAGAAGGGTGGTGTCTTGGTGGTCTTGATATAAATCCGGCAACACAGAATCGGCATCCGCGACCGCACCCTTTGCCGGTTTCAATAAGGGCCATATCCTTGAATTCCGTAAGCGGTGTGACTATACTTGAACACGCAACAAATGTGGAGTTATTAGATATCCACTGGCGTTTTATTTTTTTATAAACCTTGTTTTTTAAATGCGTAAATGATTTTAATTGACCATTGGTATTGTACTCAGGTTTATAAAGGGCAGGGCAGTAGATGCCGGGTATGTTGGATAAGGTGGATAAGATCTTTTCCCTTGGCATGTTTTTTTTGCAGGTCTGAGAATATATCTCCCAAAAATTATTCAGAACAGCCTCTGCCTCACCGATTATAAATAAATCAATAAAAGGTGCTATGGGCTCAGGGTTAATAGAGCTGCTTATTCCCCCTGCAATAATCAGGGGACACCTTTCTGTCCTGTCAGAGGTTAGTAAAGGAATGTTGGCCATTTGCAGAATTTTTAAAATATTTATATAGTCATTTTCATATGTTATGGAAAAGGCAATAATTTCAAAATGTTCCACAGGTCTTTGTGTTTCGAGGCTTAATAATGGAATTAAAAAATCGTTATGGCGTTTTTCTTTCAAAGGGTCGTGCAAAATAACCCGTTCGCAGGTAACATCATTCAATATATTTAAAAACAGGTAAATAATTTGAAAACCGAGTTTG
>DAOWOC010000322.1 GCA_030642225.1 Deltaproteobacteria bacterium | reverse complement strand
TCGGCCGAAGGAGTGGAAATGAAAATTATGGATAAGGCCGGGAAAATCATCATTAAAGGAAGAATGAACGAGGACAGCGAATTTATATTTGATAAGCCAACAGGCCCATACAAGGTGCTGCTTGATGCTGGTCCCGGTCATAGGGTTGAGATGAACGGAGTGGATATTGTTGAATAGGCTTTTTACTAAAACCGGCTTATAACGCAAAAAAAAAGATCTTTGTTTTCCCGAATATACAAACTAATCTTGACAGGGAAGCTGTTATTTGTTAGGAAGATCAAAATCATTTAGCTGGATTACATCCTAAAGGGCTGTCTTACGGTTTTTCGTCTAAAAATAGAGCGGGAAAAAGTGAAGGCGTAACTTGGATTATTAACAATAATTGAGTTGCGCCTTTTTTTTATTTACATAGATTGTCAGATAATAAATTTCACAAGGTCAGAGAATAAGAGACAAGGCATGCCTTGTCTCTACTAATAGTATATCGCAGGCCGATAACGCAGTGAAATTATTTATGTGACGGTCTATAGACTGTCACATGTTGATGCAATTGCCCTGCACCTTTCCACCTTTTTTCTTGATTTGATATGGATAGCAAGATATGATAAATAATTTTTGAGCTGACGCTGGATGGCAATTAATAAAAAATTGACCTCTTAATACACTAAAAAAGACTAACCATGCGACCTTCTCATATACTACTGGTAGATGATGACCCCTTTATCCTTACTGGAATCGGTAAAAACCTTGAAACTGAGGGATATAATGTTACTACAGCCGACAGCGGTGAAAAGGCATATAGATTATTAGAAGAAAGCAATTTTGATCTGGTTATTACTGATCTGGTTATGGAAAAAGTAGACGGTATTCAAGTATTACAAAAAGCCAAACAGTTATATTCTGATATAATGGTTATTATCTTAACAGGTTATGGAGATATGAGTTCAGCCATTGATGCCTTGAGGCTCAAAGCCGATGATTATATCCTTAAACCCTGTGAACCTGAAGAGATTAAATTCAGAGTAGCAAAATGTCTTGAACACCTGGAACTTTCCCGTAAGCTCAAAATTTATGAGGATATCCTGCCGATTTGCTGTGTTTGTAAAAAAGTCAGGGATGATGAAGGCACAACACCCGGCGATGGTGAATGGATGTCCATTGAAAAATATATGTGGGAAAAAGCCAAAGTAGCCCCTACCTCTACCTATTGCCCGGAATGTGCTCAAAAAGCCAAGGATGAACTTGACCTTTTATAATGGACTTGTAAATAATCTTTGCACAACAATAATCAATTATAACTCATCTACATATTCTCGGCAATAGAAACTGTTCGGTCACCTAATATATTTACGTAACTTCCCATCTCATTATCATACCAGCCATAAATTACCGCCTGGGTTACTGGAATTTTGATAAAATCTTTTTTTATTATTTTGATGACCTCATCCGTAAACCCTGGAACATTATGAAGGTCAATAGTGAGCTTGGCAGTTCTGGTATGGGTTTCATGGCCTTCAATAATTGTAGCTGCCCTTGGTATACCAATGATATCTCCTGAAACATTTTGACTGTCGGAATAATTAAGATAACCCCTGGGATCTTCTTGGGCGGCCTGCCTGTAGATATCATTAAGGACTTTGCGTCTGATGGAAGTTCCTTGCAGTTCCTCCTGGAAACTCAGCACCAGAATAATTAAAGAACCGGTTAAAGTGGGAATTCTTACTGATTCAGCTATAAATCCGATCTGTTTTATCTCTGGGATCACCAGTCTTAAAGCCTGGGCAGCGCCGGTGGTTGTTAAAATGATATTATTTAAAATACTGCGATTTTTTCTTAAATCCCGGGTTCCGCTTTTTGGTAAACGATCCAGTACTTTTTGTGAGCCGGTCGCAGCGTGAACCGTTGCCATTGATGCTGATAAAATTCGTTTATAGCCAAAGGCGTTGAGCAGGGGTTTCATCATATGCGCAAGGCAGGTAGTGGAGCAAGAGGCATTTGAAATAATTTTATGCTTTTGGGGGTCATAATCATTTTCATTAATCCCCATTACAGTGGTAACAGTATCCTCCGGCATGGCATTTTCCATATCAGCTCCAATATCCTTAATTTTAAAAGGAGCGGAAACAACAACTTTTTCAGCGCCTGCCTCAAGGTGTCCTCGTGA
>DAOWOC010000102.1 GCA_030642225.1 Deltaproteobacteria bacterium | reverse complement strand
GTCCCTAGACCATACGCTTTCCCCTCCTTCACTACTAACTTCATAGGATCAGTACTCCAACCTTCGACAGGAGGCACTGTATCCATATGACAATTTATCACCAGCTTAGGCTTTCCAAATACACCGATTACATTAGATTTATTATTAACATCATTAGATATATCCTGCAATATCACTTTAGCTCCTGCATCCTCCAGAGCTTCGACTATCACTTTGATGATACCTACATAATTTCCCGTATATGATCCTATCATTAGGTCTTGTAGTAATTGCATATGCTCACCTCAGTATTATGCTCTATCCAATAGCTTCAATATGATAGCTTTCTGGACATGCAAACGATTTTCAGCCTGCTCAAAGACCATGCTGCACTGCCCTTCAATAACATTATCAGTTATCTCTTCACCACGATGCGCAGGCAGGCAATGCAACACAATAACATTATTACCAGCCTTATTCAAAAGCGCCTGGTTCACCTGATAAGGTCTAAATGCTGATTTCTTCTTCTCTTCAGCATTATCTTCCCTGATGTTATCTTCCCTGATATTATTTCCCCTGATGTTATTTCCCCTGATGTTATCTCCCATAGATACCCACACATCAGTATTTATCGCGCTGACACCCTTAACAGCCTCATAAGGGTCATTCATTATACGGATATTTTCCATCGCACTTGCCCCGGCTGTTTCAATAACCTTTGGGTCAGGCATAAATCCTTCAGGACATGCGATATTGAATTCAAGCCCGAGGATAGCTGCGGCATTAATCCATGAATTAGCCATATTGTTTCCATCGCCGACCCATGCTATCCCCAGATTGTGCAAGGCCCCGAAATGTTCACGGATGGTCATGAGATCAGCAAGCACCTGACATGGATGAAATAGATCGGTCAATCCATTAATAACAGGGATAGTGCTGTGCAAGGCCATTTCATCCACAATATCCTGGGCAAAAGTCCTTATCATAATTAAGTCAATATATCTGGAAAGTACCCGCGCTGTATCTTTAACAGGCTCTTTGCGTGAAATCTGAGTCTGTGATGACGGCAGATAAATGGCATGACCGCCGAGCTGGCAGATACCTGCCTCAAAGGAAACTCTTGTACGGGTTGAAGGTTTATCAAAAATCATTCCAAGGATCTTACCCTTGAGCAGTAGATGCTCCTCGTTAGCTCCATGCTTTTTTTTCAGGGAGTCTGCCATATCAAGTATGCTGAGTATACCTGTCCCACCAAGATCGTAAAGGGTTCTGAGGTGTTTCATAATTTAATTACCACTTTTCAAAAATTTCATCCAACACAGCATAAAGCTGATCAATCTCTTGTTTTTGTATAATAAGGGGCGGCAAAAATCTTAAAACACTTTCCTGTGTACAATTGATTAAAAATCCCTTGTCAAGGCACTTTAAAACTACATCCTGACATGGTCTGTCAAGCTCCATGCCAATCATAAGACCAATACCCCGCACATCTTTAATAAAGGAATATTTTTCCCCCAATAATTTAAGCCTGCTTAAAAAATAAGCGCCCATCTTGTTGCAATTTTCAAGGACACTGTTGTTTAATAATGCATTCATAACCTCTATTGCTGCGGCGCAAACAAGGGGAGACCCCCCAAAGGTCGAACCGTGCGTACCAGGTTCCATAACCTTTGCGACCTTGTCAGTGGCAAGGATTGCCCCACATGGAAGCCCGTTTGCAATGGCCTTTGCGCTTGTGATAATATCCGGCTCAATACCCGAGTGTTCATAAGCCCACAGTCTGCCTGTCCTTCCCATGCCTGTCTGTATCTCATCAAGGATCATCAAAAGATTATGTTTTGAGCAGATAGCCCTTACCTTTTTTAAATAACCGGCATCAGGTATACATACACCGCCCTCACCCTGGACCGGTTCGAGCAAAACACCGCAGGTTGCACTGCCTATGGCTTTTTCAATAGCTTCGGGATTATCATACGGCACAACATCAAACCCCTCCATCATGGGCCCGAAACCCTTATGGAATTTCGGTTGTGAAGTTGCGGAAAGAGCGCCTAATGTCCTGCCGTGAAACGCATTTTCCATGACAATTATCCTTGACCGGTCTTTGCCATAATATTCATAAGAATAACGACGTGCTGTTTTTATGACACCTTCTATGGCCTCAGTGCCGCTATTGCAAAAAAAGATTGCGTCTGCAAAAGAACTGGAAACCAGCTGCTGCGACAGGATAATCTGATTTTCAGTGTAATATATATTGGATACATGAACCAGACGTTTTGCCTGTTCACAAATAGCCCTAGTAATAAAATCAGGACAATGTCCAAGATTACAAACTGATATACCTGATAAAAAATCAATATATTTTTTATTATCAATATCCCAGACATTAACACCTTTTCCTCTTGTAATTATCACAGGAAGCCTTTTATATGTCTGAAAAATATTTTTCTGCTCGTTTAATTTTATATTTTCAAATATTTCATTACTCAACTCAAAAACCCTCTTATAATGCGATCTCTGTTCCGACACCGCTCTCGGTAAATATCTCAAGAAGCACGGCATGCTCCAGCCTTCCGTTAATAATATGAGCTTTTTTAACCCCTTTTGATACAGCATCAATACAGCATTTAACCTTGGGGATCATGCCTCTGATTATTATATTACTGTCAATATATGACAATGCCTGCTCTCTTGTCAGACTTGAGATTAAATTGTTATCCTTATCACATACCCCGGGCACATCGGTAAGCAGAATGAGTTTGGCGGCATTCATTGCTGATGCCAGGCTGCCTGCGACAAGATCAGCATTAATATTGTATGTCTCGCCATTCTCACCAACCCCGACCGGCGCTATAACAGGTATAAATCCCTGCTCCTGCAGCCCTTTTAAAACACCTGGATTTATCTGTTCAACCTCTCCAAGTTTACCGGTATCAATAATTTCAGGGGGCTGATTATCTTCCATAGCCTTCATAATATTCATCTTTTTGCCCATAATCAGCCTTCCGTCCTTTCCGCTCAACCCGACGGCCATGCCCCCATGGGTATTGACAAGTCCTACTATCTCCTTATTTACCTTACCTACAAGAACCATTTCAACAACATCCATGGTCTCCTGATCAGTAATTCTGAAACCATCGACAAAACTTGTTTTAATCCCGAGCCGTTCAAGCATAACTCCTATTTGTGGACCCCCACCATGAACCACCACAGGATTTATCCCAATATATTTTAATAAAATAATATCAAGCGCAAAACTTTCCTTTAATTCATTGTCTATCATGGCATGACCGCCATACTTGATAACAATGGTTTTACCATAAAACCGTTTAATATATGGCAAAGACTCTATAAGTGTCTTGGCTTTCTTTATAAGTTCATCCACGATGAATAAACACCTCAAAAAAATAAATTATATAAATTGTGACGATCTCGTAAAAAAGGAGACCGTTTTCACAGGATTAATATCCCCTGACTTTTTATAAAGACGCTGATTTTAAAGTATATAACGGCTAAGATTATCATCCTGAACAAGATCGCTGAGCTTTTTATTAACATATTCCCTGTCAATAATCTCCTTTTCTCTATCTATCTCAGGAGCTAAAAATGAAAGATCTTCCAAAAGCCGTTCCATTATTGTATGCAAACGCCTGGCGCCAATATCCTCGGTCTTTTCATTTACCTTTGCTGCAAGCGAGGCGATCTCTTCAATAGCGCCATCGGTAAATTCAAGGGATATGCCCTCTGTGGCCATGAGAGCGGAATATTGCTTAATCAATGCATTCTGAGGTTCAACCAGAATACGGACAAAATCGCCTTTTTTAAGCGCATCCAGCTCAACCCTTATAGGGAAACGCCCCTGGAGTTCAGGAAGAAGATCGGAAGGCTTATTCATATGAAAGGCTCCGGCAGCAACAAAGAGTATATGATCGGTCTTTACCAGCCCGTACTTTGTATTTACCGTAGAACCCTCAACAATAGGGAGAAGATCACGCTGTACACCCTCTCTTGAGATATCAGGCCCTGATGACGAACTATTCCTTGAGGCAATCTTGTCTACCTCATCTAAAAATACCATGCCTGAATGCTGCACAAGCTCAACAGCAAGCTTTGCAACCAAGTCAGGGTCAATCAATTTTTGAGATTCTTCATGAATAATCAACTCCCTTGCCTGGGGCAGCTTTACTTTACGCCGCTTTGTCTTGGAAGGCATCATCTGTCCGAACATTTCTTTCAAATTAAACCCAATATCCTCTACGCCGGCATTGGAAAAAATCTCAACCATGGGGAAATTTGCAGCAGGAACCTCAAGATCAAGATCACGGTCATCAAATTTACCTTCACGAAGCAGTTTGCGCAATTTTTCCCTGGTATTTACCCCTGGTTTCTCTTCCGGTTCCTTGATATCTATATCCTGCTTATTTCCTTCCTGTCTGCCAGGCGGCAGGAGCAGATCAAGCAAACGCTCTTCAGCAATCTTTTCAGCTTTAATGCGCACATTTTTTTCTTCTTCATGTCTTACCATGTTAACAGCGAGTTCCGTAAGATCCCTTATAATAGATTCCACATCCCTGCCGACATAACCCACCTCTGTAAATTTGGATGCCTCTACTTTGATAAAAGGCGAATTCGCAAGATTGGCAAGCCTTCTTGCAATCTCTGTTTTACCAACACCTGTGGGGCCTATCATAATAATATTCTTTGGCGCAATTTCATCACGCAGAGCAGGATCAACCTGCTGCCTCCTCCATCGATTCCTGAGGGCTATGGCAACAGCCTTTTTTGCATCACCCTGGCCAATAATATATTGATCAAGCTCATTAACAATCTCTCTTGGTGTAAGTTGTTTACTTATATCTACTGTCATATATCTACCTTTGCAATTTTTCTATGATGATATTATTATTGGTATAAATACAAATTTCAGAAGCAATCTCCATGGCCTTTCTTGCTATTGTCTCGGCATCCAGCTCTGTATTTTTAATCAGGGCTATACCTGCGGCCTGGGCATAAGGGCCGCCTGAACCAATAGCCGATACCTGTTGATCCGGCTCAAGCACATCACCATTCCCGGAAATAAGAAGGGTATGTTCATTATCCGCTGCAAGAAGAAGTGCTTCAAGACGCCTTAAAAATTTATCGGTCCGCCAATCCTTGACAAGCTCAACCGCTGCCCTCATAATATTCCCGCCATACTGTTCAAGCTTAGTCTCAAACCTCTCAAAAAGTGTAAAAGCATCTGCCGTAGCGCCTGCAAAGCCAACAATAATCTTATCATTATAAAGCCGTCTGACCTT
>DAOWOC010000246.1 GCA_030642225.1 Deltaproteobacteria bacterium | reverse complement strand
ATGCTGTGAACTCGGAGACACGGGCAGCCTGCGGCATATTATGAGTAACAATAACAATTGTATATTTCTCTTTGAGGTTATATATCAACTCCTCAATTTTTTGAGTAGCCATGGGATCAAGGGCAGAAGCCGGCTCATCCATCAAAATCACCTCAGGCTCAACTGCAAGCGCCCTTGCGATACAAAGTCTTTGCTGCTGTCCCCCGGAAAGACTCATAGCGGATTCATTAAGCCTGTCCTTTACCTCATCAAATATAGCGGCATCCCTTAAACTCTTTTCAACCTTTTCAATTATAAGCCGTTTATTCCGGATCCCATTGATCTTAAGACCATAAGCAACATTTTCAAATATACTCTTGGGGAATGGATTTGATTTCTGAAATACCATGCCAACCCTGCGTCTTACATTAACCACATCAAAACGCGGGTTATAAATATTTTCATTATCAAGCAGGACATCACCTGACAAATGTGTATCGCGTATTGTTTCATTCATCCTGTTCAGGCAGCGCAAAAATGTGCTCTTACCACACCCCGAAGGACCTATAAGCGCTGTTACGGAATGTTCAGGTATGTTAAGACTTACATCCTCAATAGCCTTTTTTTTACCATAGCAAAAATCTAAATGCCTGGTTTCCATTTTCATGTTTGATATATTCACAGGTAGCGCAATATTGTCTTTTATAGAAGCAATATAATCAGACATTTATTTAAATCCTTATTTACCAAAAAAAGTTTCGTGTAAATTGATATGAAAAACGCTTCCTTTGTTTAATTGACTATCAACAAATATTTCCCCTCCAAGCACTTTTACAAGGTTCTTTGCAATAGCAAGTCCCAACCCTGTGCCGCCCAAATCCCTTGATTGTTCGCTGTTAACCCTGTAAAAACGTTCAAATATGCGTGACTTCTCCTGCAGAGGGATACCGCATCCGGTATCGCTTATACTTAAATGAATATCTTCACCTTTTTTATCAGCGCTTAAAACAATTTCACCTTTTTCAGGGGTGTATTTTATAGCATTATCAATAAGGATGGAAAGCGCCTGCTCAAGTAGCCTTGGATCAGTTTCAAAGCTAAATGCTTCCGGTGTTATGCTCGTTGTAAAATGCAGTCCCTTTACTTTTGCCTGTTTTAAAAATGTTTGCATCAACCTTTTAAAAATCAACATTATTGATACATTTAAAGGTATACATCTTATCTGCCTTGAATCAATCGCGGATAAATGTAAAAGGTCATCTGTGAGAACTGTTAACCTTTTTGCATGTTTTAATGTAATATCCAAAAATTGTCTTGCCTGTTTATTATCTTTGCAGATTTCATCACGCAGGGTTTCCGTATAACCTATAACCGCTGTAAGAGGTGTGCGGAATTCATGGGATACATTTGCCACAAAATCCTTTCGTATCTGCTCAAGCTGCTTGAGTTCCGTAATATCATGATACACGGCAATGCAGCCGGTAACAATCCCATTAATCCTCATTGGCACAAGGTTGACATGAAAATATCTGTTATTCCCGATGATTAACTGCCTGCCATAAAGATCTTCCCCCTTGAGAGCATTTTTAATATCCTCAAGCAAGGCTGTATTACGCATGGCCTCGACAGATAATCCATTATCGGTAATTAAATCCCTGAAAAAAAATTTTTTAAATGCATTATTTGTAAAAAGGATTTTCAGGTCATTATTAACAACCATTACACCTTCTGACATTCCTAAAAATATTGCATCAAGCTGATTTGTCTTTTCTGTTAATTTTTTTATGGTGTCATTAAGCTCATCAGCCATTTCATCAAAGGCCAGTCCCAACTCCCCTAACTCGTTTGAAGGATAATCAAGTATTTTCTGATCAAAATTCCCAGCCTTGATATTCCTTGATATTTTAATCATGTTTTTTATTGGATTGGTCAAACGGGTTGCGACAATAAGACTTAATATCAGCATTAAGGTAAATGCCAGAAATGATGCGGCATAAACAACATGAAGCGTCTTTGATACAGTATCATAAACTTCGGATAAAGGCATGGCAAGCCTTAATATGCCCCATTCATCTGTTGATAATTTTATTTTTTTTGCAAGATAAAACATTTCCACACCAAGTGTGCCACTGTTTCTTATAGCAAAACCATGGCCGGACTCTATTGCCTTTTTTATTTCCTCTCTGCTCCCATGATTATCCATCTTTGATATATTATCAAAAGAAAGATCAGAGTCGGCCAGCACAATACCGGAATCATCAACCATTGTGAGCCGCAGGTCTAATTCATTGCTGATTTTCTGTATGAGAGGGAATATATTTTTTTTCTCATATCCACCATCCTTTAATATAAGCGCAATTGTCCCTGCCTCTTTTATTAGTCTTGTTTCAAGTTTTCCGACAAGGTCTTTTTTCAGCCACCAGGTGATATGAAGGGTACTGGAAAAAAGAATCAGGGCAAAAACCGACACATAATATAAAATTATTTTTTCACGAAAACCAAATCGCATAATTATTCCTTAAATCTATAGCCAATGCCCCATATAGTTTCTATGGAGTCTTCCTGATCACCGAGTTTTATTCTGAGCCGTCTTATGTGTGTATCTACTGTTCTTGCATAACCGTCAAAGTGATATCCCCAGACAAGATCAAGCAATTTATCGCGTGACAGAACCTTGCCGCGCTCTTTTATAAGAGATAAAAGCAGGTTGAATTCCGTTGGGGTCAGGTCTAAAGGATTATTATCAACAGTAACACTGTGAAAATCCGTATTAATAATAATTTTTCCCGCTGAGATTATTTTTACTGGATCTGATTCCAGATTAACACGTTTAAGTATTGCTTTTACCCTTAATACCAACTCACGGGGGCTGAATGGTTTAACAACATAATCTTCCGCACCAAGCTCAAACCCGAGCACACGGTCTATCTCCTCCCCCTTTGCTGTAAGTAGAACAATCGGGATATTTATAGTCTTTGTATCTTTTTTTAATATTTTAATGACTTCAATGCCATCTATCT
>DAOWOC010000293.1 GCA_030642225.1 Deltaproteobacteria bacterium | reverse complement strand
CCGCATCACATCGCGCATATCATCAAGAATCTTACTTGATATAGCTTTTTTCCTATTTTATGGGAGACAATAGGGACAGCGACTATTTTTCTTGACATTCTTATAGGGAGACAAACAGCTTATTGAAGAAATCAGGAAAAATTCTTTAACGGGACGCCCATGTGGAGATAACGCATTTATCCATAAAATAGAGGGAATTGTAGGACGCAGATTAAAAACCCTTCCTTGGGGAAGGCCGAGAAAAGATAAAAAATAATCGCTGTCCCTATTTTTTTCCAAACGATAAAAATCCAGTATTTTCAACTTTTTTATACAGCCTCAACTCGCAAATCACCGGCCGTCAACAATGCGGGAAAAGCCTTTCCAAAACTATAATATTTATAATGATTCTGGCTTTTTTAAGTCTATTACGTTATCTTTGTTCATAGTGTGTGTATCCTTTTATTTTGGTGTTTAAAATGCCGGGCAATTGCCGTGAAACAGTCGCCCTGAGGATATACCATCTAATACCTTATACATAACTTTTGATTATATCTCGATTTTTATAAATGCGTTGGTTATAATATTTATTCAAAGAAAGGGTTACAAATAAAATATGAAATCTTACAGAAACATTCTTGATCTTATTGGCAATACACCGTTGATTCGGCTTAACCATATAAATCCGAATCCTGATGTCATTGTCCTTGCCAAGTTAGAATCATGTAATCCTGGCGGTTCTATTAAAGACAGAGTAGCCCTTAAGATGATTGAATCCGCTGAGGCAAGTGGTGAACTCACTCATGATAAAATTGTTATTGAGGCAACAAGCGGGAATACAGGCATTGGTCTTGCTCTTGTTACAGCGGCAAAGGGGTATCGTCTTGTATTAGCCATGCCGGAATCAGCAAGTATTGAAAGACAGAAGATATTAAAGGCCCATGGAGCTGAATTGCTTCTCACTACTGCGGAATTAGCTACAGATGGTTCTATCGAGGAAGTTTATGCCCTGGTGCGGGAATTTCCCGACAAATATTTTACAACGGATCAATATAATAATCCCAATAACCCGCTGGCCCATTATGAAAATACTGCCCCTGAGATATGGAAACAGACAGATGGCCTTGTCACACATATTATTACTACACTTGGGACATCAGGTACTGCAATGGGAATAAGCAGATTTTTTCGGGAAAAACATCCACATGTGAAAATCACAGGTATTGAACCCGGGAAAAAACACCAGATACAGGGGCTTAAAAACATGCTCGAATCGTATCAGCCGGGGATATATGACAAGACTGCTTTGAATGAGCATACCTCAATAAATACTGAAGATGCCTTTGAAATGGCGCGGCGTCTTGCCCGTGAGGAAGGTATATTTACAGGTATGAGCAGCGGCGCTGCAATGCATGTTGCTATTGAAAAAGCAAAAACTCTGAAAAACGGTGCTATTGTTGCTATATTGCCTGACGGGGGCGAGCGTTATCTTTCAACGGATTTGTTCACATATAAATTAAAAAGCATTATGCAGCTTTATAATACAATAACCAGGAAAAAAGAGGATTTTTTCCCTTTAAAAGAGGGCCGTATAACAATGTATACATGCGGTCCGACTGTTGATGGTGATCTCAGGCTTACAGAGGCAAGACGGTATCTTGTTGCTGATTTGCTGAAGCGTTATCTTGGTTTTAAAGGGATTGATGTGACACATGTGGTCAATATAACCGATCTTGATGACCGTACTATAAAAGGAGCTCAGGACGCTGATGTGGATATCCGAGAATTTACAGAACAATATATGGACAGTTTTTTTAAAGACATGGAAAAGCTGGATATACTTCCTGCAGACCGTTATCCAAAGGCTAGCGAGCATATAACCGAGGCCATTGAAACCGTATCCCGGCTTGTTGAAAAAGGATTTGCATATGAAAAATTACGGTCGGTTTATTTTAATATTTTAAAGAGTCCTGTTTATGGGAAATTATCAGGGATTGATCTAACCAAGATTAAAGAAGGCTATACAGTTGATCTTGATGAATATGAAAAGAACAATCCAAAGGATTTTACATTACTTAAGCGTTCTAAATTGAATGAGCTTAAAAAAGGGATTTATTACCGTTCCCCATGGGGAAGCGTGAGACCCGGATGGCATATCCAGTGCGCTGTAATGTCAATAAAATATCTTGGGACACCCATAGATATACATACCGGAAACTCTAGTCTTGTTTTCCCGCATCATGAAAATGAAGTTGCCATGGTCGAGGCATTGACAGGCAAACCTTTTGTAAGGCACTGGGTTCATAATGAATCGCTGACAATAGATCAGGATTCCTCATTATATGATGAAAATATAACTATCAAATCTATTATTAAACAGGGTGTCTCCTGGAGGGAACTACGCTATTTAATCATTACCAGCCATTACAGAAAATCACTTAAATTCTCTGACAAGGCCATCCTGTCAGCACGAAATGCGATTGCAAAACAAAAAAGGTTTAT
>DAOWOC010000199.1 GCA_030642225.1 Deltaproteobacteria bacterium | reverse complement strand
GGGAGGATATCCCTGCATCAATAAGTAATGTCCTTGGCTCAAGTAACGGCACTATTGTCTATCGTCTTGTTGAGGATATGGTGGCAAACAGTCTTGACAAGGATTATGTTGGTTATAGCACAAAGACAGGAAAGGCATTGAAGATACTTAAAGAATTCAACTATAAATATATATATGAGAATAAAGAGATTAAAAAAGAGCTTCCCAAAATTGAATTGATGTATGAAATGCTTTTTAAATATTATCTTGATGAGATGCTTGATGAAAATAAAGACTCCATGATTCAAAAATATTATCTCAAGGATAAGGACCCTTCTTATTGGAAGGAGAATGTCCCGGCAATTGTTGTAAGGGATTATATAGCCAATATGACGGATAATTTTTTTCTGGAACAGTGTAAAAGGCTTTTTTTGCCATCAACCAAGTCTTATCAAACAGTTTGATAATATTATCTATTATCAGGATAAATTCGTAATAAGTCGTAAAAAAATATTTAAAAAGGTGTGATATTGAAAGAACAAAGGGAATTTGAAAAGGCTGTTCAATATAATAACAAGGCTTTATTGAGTCGTCAGAATGGGGATGACAAGGGCGCATTAGAAAATTATGCAGAAGCATTGTCTATATTGCGGGAACTTGGTGAAAAAAAGGCCATGGCAAATATTTTAAATAATATAGGGCATCTCCATATTGGGATGGGTAATTTTCATGACGCACTTGATGCTTTTGCCGGGGCGCGTGATATTTATGATAAATTATCGGATATTGTCGGGCTGGCTGACCAGTTGCAGAATCTGGGTTCGGCCTGTCGTGATATGAAAGAGTATGACCGGGCGCTTGAATATTATCATGATGCTTTAAATTCCTATAAAAGGCTTGAAAATATTGAAGGGACAGCCAACCAGATGACTAATATCGGTTATATCTATGCCATGAAAAATGATAACGGCCCGGCGCTGGAATGGTTTGAAAAGGCTGTTATATTATATGGTGATATGGGCAATAATGAACGCGCTGAGCTTACAAAAAAAAATATTGAAGCATTAAAAAAAGTAATTTGATTTATTGAAAAAGGTTGATCAATAATGAAGGGTTTAGAGCTTTCAGAAGGTTATTTTTTGCATTATGGCGCACCCATGATAAGGGAAAAGTTTGCGCCTTATGCGGATCGTATTGCTGCAGGTCTTGTTGGTGATGGTTCAGAGTGTTATGAGTTTGATGATGAGATTTCACAGGACCATGACTGGGGACCGGGTTTTTGTCTGTGGCTGACACAGGATGACTTTGCTGCAACAGGCATGAAACTAAATGAAGAGATAGAGAAACTCCCCAGGACATTTGGCGGTTTTGGGCCAAGACAGGTGAGTTCATGGGGCGGTGGCAGGCTTGGGGCTATGGATATATCTCAGTTTTATCAACAGTTCACAGGTGTTGCATCACAGCCTGATAATTTGACTGACTGGCTTTTTATCCCTGAAAATGCCCTTTCAACCTGTACAAACGGGAAGGTGTTCAGTGATCCCCTTGGTGAATTTACACGCATCAGGGAAGCATTTCTTTTATTTTATCCTGAGGATGTACGACTCAAAAAAATGGCTTCAAGGTGCATGACTATCGCTCAATCTGGTCAGTATAATTTTATGAGATGCATAAAGAGAAAAGAGTTTGTTGCAGCCCACTATGCAGAGACCAAATTTTTTAATGATGTAATATCCATGGTATTTTTGTTAAACAGGAAATATACACCATATTATAAATGGATGCACAGGGCGCTTAATGGACTCTCTGAGCTTGGGGATGTCGTTTATGAAAGATTAAACAGCCTTGTCTTAACCATGGATTACAATGAAAAATACATGATTATTGAGGAAATATGCTCAATGATTATTAAAAGATTAAGGGCACATGGTTTGACTGATTCATCAAGCGATTTTCTCCTTGATCACGGACCTAAGTTACAGGAAAAAATAATTAATGAAGAGTTGAGACAAAAAAATGTATGGATAGGATGAGGTGGATTTATGAAAAATATATTGGTTATAGGCGGTAGTTATTTTCTTGGCAGGGTCTTTGTTGAGAATTTGGCAGGGAATGATGAGTTCTCGCTTTGTGTGGTTAACAGAGGGAATGTTCCGTTAAATATCTCCGGTGTTAATGAGATCGTATGCAATAGAAATGATGTTGAGGGTTTAAAGGATAAACTGCCTCGTATCCACTGGGATGCGGTTGTTGATTTTTGCGGATATACCCCCATGGACATTAAAAATATCTTTTTTGTGCTTAAAACAAATATTTCTTCATCAACTGAAGGAGCGGATTCAACAAGTCAGTATATCTACATCAGCACTACATCAATATATCAGGATACGTTTGATCTCCCTGTTCGTGAAGACAGCCTGAAACTTACAGGGCCTCAGCCGGAACTTGGTCCCCAGGCAGCCGGTTATGCCTTTAATAAATGGCGCTCTGAACAGGAACTGATTGAGCAGTGCAGGGATTCAAATTTTACCTATACATGCCTTCGTCCCGCGATTATTTATGGAAAGTATAATTATGCGCCAAGGGAGAGTTATTTTTTTGATCTTATCAATAATTACAAGATAATTATTCTCCCTGATAATGATTTGGCACTTTTTCAGTTTATATTAGTCACAGATGCAGCACGTATTATCAGACAATGTATAGGAGAGGAAAAGGTTATAAACAGGTCATTTAACCTTGCAGGAGATGATCTTGTTTCCTATGACAGGTTTGTTAATGTAGTAAAGAATGTTATGGGCCAAAGGGCTGCTATCAGAAAACAGAGTATAGCAAGTATTGATGAGCAGCGAATCCCTTTGCCTTTTCCACTTGATAAACATTTAATATATTCCGGCGCATTAATCAAACAGACGCTTGGTTTTGAATATACACCATTTGAAGAAGGCATGCGCAAGACCTATGAATTTTATAGTCAGAATAATTCTGGTTAAGTCAATAATAATTAAAAAGATATTAAAAAAAAATAGTGATGAATGCCCCAATCACACTGGAAGGATTGCTGATTTTGCACGCGATTTAAGAAAGGAATTGATAGCTTTCTTGATGGAAAAAAATACTGGTATGCAAAGCCCAAAAAAAGTAGTTGAGTATTATCACCATATTGAGATCAGCTATCAATGCAACTCAGCAGAGCGCAAAAAACCGCGCCCGCTGCTTTGCGGGGGTTATGTAAACATGGATAGTTGAAAATATAAATGGTATCCAGCCGAAATAGGCTGTAGGAGACAGTATTATGATAGAAAAACCAGAAAATAAACAATTTATGACGGTATTCAAGGATCTGCATGATGTTTTGGAATGGATAAATTCTTTGGATATTTTTATCGGCAAATTTGATATTTATGGAACTTTACTTTTCTGTAATAAAGCTCCTCTTATTGCAGGTGGGCTGCGCTATGAAGATGTTCTCGGCAAATATTTTCCAGATATAAAATGGTGGTCTCATTCTCAAACAGAGCGGATGAAAATATTAAAATGTATGGAAAAATGCAAAAAAGGTATTGCCAGC
>DAOWOC010000320.1 GCA_030642225.1 Deltaproteobacteria bacterium | reverse complement strand
GTATTTCAGCCGGAAACCCTTAATGATCCTGATTTTTTTTCAAGCATGGAAAAGATTAAACCTGCTGTTATAATTGTTGTAGCCTATGGCAGACTGCTGCCACACGTTTTTCTCAGGATTCCTTGCACAGGGATAATAAATATACATGCCTCGCTTTTGCCTTTGTATCGTGGTGCGGCCCCTATTAACTGGGCTATTATCCATGGCAGGAAAGAGACTGGCGTAACACTGATGCAGATTGATAAAGGCCTTGATACAGGGCCTTTATATGCCTTTGAAAAAACCAGGATATTCCCTGAAGATGATGCTGTAACCTTGAATAAACGGCTTTCAGAGATTGGCGCACGGCTTTTGGTGCAACAATTACCGTTTATCCTTAGAGGGGAGATAGCCCCTGTTCCGCAGGATGATTTAATCGCAACTCATGCCCCAATGCTTAAAAAAGAGATGGGACTTATCTCATGGCAAAGGTCTGCATTGGAAATTCATAACCTTGTCAGGGGGTTATACCCATGGCCGGGCGCTTATACATTTTTAAACGGAAAAAGACTTAAGATAAAAAAAAGTCTTGCAGTCTTTGATACAGGATCGTATCAGGGTATGCCAGGGGAGATAATCGCATTACATGACGGTATTGATGTCCTTACCGGCAGTGGTATTCTCAGAATTATTGAACTTCAGGCCGAGGGCGCCAGGCCACTTGGTTACAAGGCGTTTTTATCCGGGAGACGGATTAAAATCAGTGAAATTTTAAGCACATGATCCATTAATAACCGGAGTCATGAAATCATAAAAAAACAATCCATCCATCCAAAGATCAAACTTAATGCGAGATTTGTTTCAGTAAAAGTGCTTTCAATGGTTGAAACAGGGAAAATCATTGTAAGGGATATCCTTGAGGATTTTTTTATTCAAATGGATGACAGCCGTGAGCGCGGCCTTGCATATGAAATAGTAATGGGTGTTTTAAGATTAAGGGGCCTGCTTGACTGGCAGATTGATCATTTTACAAAAAAATCTCTTTTAAAAGCGCCATTGGAGATTAGAAATATACTGAGAGCAGGCGCATATCAAATATGTTTTCTTGATCGTGTGCCTGATTTTGCTGTTGTAAATGAATCGGTCAACCTCACAAGGGTGTTTAGATTGTCAGGATATTCCGGTTTTATAAATAGCGTATTAAGAAGGATTACAGAAAATAAGGAAAAGTTCGGACGCCAGATTGAAGATGATGCCGGCATGCCCATTGAGGCAATGTTGTCACACCCAAAATGGCTTTTTGAAAAATGGACCGCAATATTGGGAGAGGATGAAACACGCCTGCTTTGCAAGGCAAATAACCGGATGCCAAGGCTTGTGATTCGTTGTAATACCCTAAAAACAGCACCTGCTGACCTGCAAGAAGAATTAAACGCTGCGGGCATTGAAGCAGAATCAGCCCCTTATGCTAAATCAGGTCTTGTAATAGGAAGAGGTTTGCCTGAATCTCACAAGATGATTAATTCATTATTTGTTATTCAGGATGAGGCATCCCAGCTTGTTACTACCCTGCTTGGACCAAAGTCAGGGGAGCGTATACTTGATGCCTGCGCAGGGGTAGGTATGAAATCAACGCATATTGCCGGGATGATCCATGATAAAGGTGAAATTCTCGCTGTTGATCAATCGGAAAAAAAATTAATTGAATTAACAGGTTTGTGTAATAAAATGTCTATTAATTCAATTAAAACAAAGAGAATAAACTGGCTGTATGAAGACCTTGATGATTCATATAAATTTGACAAGATACTCCTTGATGCGCCATGCACCGGGACAGGTGTTTTAAGCCGCAATCCTGATATTAAATGGCAATGCAGCAAAAAGGATATATTTCGCATGAAGCAGCTTCAGACAAAACTGCTTCAAAAGATTTCAAAATTTTTGATCAATGGCGGTCTCCTTCTTTTTGTAACATGCAGCCTTGAACCTGAAGAAGGCGCCGGGGTTATAGATATCTTTTTGCATAATAATCCTGACTTTGAATTAAAGCCTGTTGAAATTGATAGAAACAATTCAATGACTGACAAAGGCGGATATTTCAGGACATGGCCGCATATACATAATATGGGCGTTTTTTTTGCTGCATTATTGAAAAAAAAATAACAGGCATGTTTTTAATTTGTTTCGTTTTAAATGTTT
>DAOWOC010000252.1 GCA_030642225.1 Deltaproteobacteria bacterium | reverse complement strand
GTGACGGCCAACAGCGTCAATTTCATCTATAAAGATTATACATGGGGCGTTCTTTTTCCCCTGCATAAATAAATCCCTTACCCGTGAAGCGCCTACCCCCACAAACATCTCAACAAAATCGGACCCACTGATACTGAAAAAAGGTACTCCGGCCTCCCCTGAGATGGCCCTTGCGAGAAGTGTCTTGCCTGTTCCTGGTGCTCCGACAAGTAATACTCCTTTGGGAATCCGCCCCCCAAGCCTGGTAAATTTTTTAGGATCCTTAAGAAAGGCGACAATTTCCTCAAGCTCTTCCTTGGCCTCTTCAATACCGGCTACATCTTCAAATGTTATTTTGTGTCCTGTTTCATCTAAAAGTTTGGCGCGACTTTTTCCAAAAGACATGGCCTTGCCACCCCCCATTTGCATCTGTCTCATAAAAAAAATCCATATACCGATAAAAATGAGCATGGGCAACCATGAAGCAAGAAGACTTATGTACCATGGTGAATCATTTGCAGGTTTAACATTTATCAGTACCCCATGCTCTCTTAAAAGAGGAAGCAAGTCCCTGTCATCAGGGATAAAGGTTTTAAACCTTTCTTCTGTGAATAAAGAACCGGTTATCTTCTGACCCTGCATATTTATATCACGAACTTCTCCGTTTTGAATATGATTTATAAATACGCTGTAAGGAAGATCAATATCAGTTGTCTTGGACTGATTAAATATATTAAAAAGCATGATTAAAATCAGACTGACAACCAGCCACAATGCAAGATTTTTATAAAATGGATTCAATGACTTCTCCTGACATTTTTTTATACCCGGCAAAATAGCGGGATATTAATAATATTAATTAACACAAAGCCATACATGCTTTCAACTGCATTTAAAATGATATTTATAAACCCCAAGCCCTTTTTTTATTGCACAAAGCCTTGAATGCCTGTAATTCACGATCCAAAGGACATCTGCCCCATTAGTAAGCAGTAATATTTTATGCCGTTTATCCCTTGGGATTTTATGATCTATGAAATATTCCTTAAGTTTTTTTCCACCGGCACCTCCCATGGGCGCAAATCTGTCACCTTGCCTGAAAAATCTTAAACATAAAGGAAAAGGGACAGAATCCTTATCAATATATGCTATTTCAGGATTATATGGCAATAAAGCAGTATTACCAGCATGTTTAACCTTAATGCAATAATCCTGCAAATTATATATCCCCTGATCATTTATCAATATTTCATCCTGTTTTTGGGGGACAATATCCTTTTTTAAATATTCCAGGATCAATACATCATACTCCCTTTTGGCTATAACCCCTCCCGGGAGATAAATAACGGCGCTGGGAGATGTAGAGATGATAAGCCCAAGCAGGGCATCAACATGTTTAAGGGAAATGCGGGCATCAGCCTGAAGGGCTAATAAGGCCTTTATCATAAGCCTCCTTAAGACCGCCTTATGCAATCCCTTTAATCTTGAAAGCAGGATTTCTATTTTTTCATTCAAGACTTTAATCCCTGACTTTTCCCATTCATGTTCCATAATTTCACTTATAAAATCCTCTCCCTCAGAGCTGATGTCAGCAAGCCTTGATATGGATTTTACAAATAAAGGATTAAATTCTTTTTTAATAAGCGGTATAAGAGTATGCCTCACACGGTTCCTGAAAAACCGCTGGTCTTTATTGGAACTGTCCTCACGATGCTTTATCCTGTTTTCATCAAGGAAACCAATGATCTGTGAACGCTGAATATGAAGCATCGGTCTTATAAAAATATCTTCACGACTTAATGGAATTCCGGCGATTCCGGCAGCAGATGTCCCCCTTATGATTCTCATGAGCAATTCCTCGGCCTGGTCATCCGCAATATGCGCAAGAGCAATCCTTGTAGCCCCCCACCTTGTGGCAGCAGCCTTTATTGCCTGATAACGAATATCCCTTGAGGTCTCTTCAAGGGAACGACCTGATCCCTTAAAAACGGACATCACATCAACACGTTCTGCAAAGCATAAAATATTCATTTGTTTACACATTACCTCAACAAATGCCTGATCGCCATCTGATTCAGCGCCGCGAAGACAATGATTAAGATGAAATACAGCTATCTCAAGCGCCGATTCATCCTTCAACATAACAAGAATATGCAGCAGGCATATGGAATCGGCCCCACCGGAAACACCAATCATAATACGATCTTTTTTCGCAATAAGATTATGTTTAACCACAGTGTTTTTAAATGTGTGCAGAATATCCATTGTCAGGGTGCGCAAAAGAGGATCTCCTTGTCAATTTTTCTTTAAAAAATATTTTAATCCGCTTAAATCTCTTTCAGCATATTTGCCAATATCCCGCCTTCCTTCCATATCTGACACGAATTAACAACATATTTTTGTATCAAATCAGGAGAAAACTTTCTAACTAAAGGTTCCTCGGCAATATAGGAAAAATAACCCTGCACAGCAGCAGGGGCCATGGAAATTACAAGTGATGTTAAATGGGTGCATCCATTAACCCCGCCCAATATTTCCTTTATTTGATTGGTAAATCCAGGAGAGATGGTCATGCCTGTAATTTTTTCAAGACTGCTGATCGTTTCCATACATTCCTTTAGCGGGATAGTATCCATCTCTGCCTCAATCTTCTTAATAGTTACAGCCTCCCCCTCAATAAGCATCCTTATTATCATATGATGAAGAATACAGGGCTGACATCGTTCCCCTTTAATATTATAATATGGTTTTAATCTTTCATCCACCAGTTCACCCTGCACAATAATACTTTTATCATCATGCCCATAGATTTCAATTTTAATATTTCTGGTATGAATCTTTTCTCCTCTTTCCTGCTTCAGGGAATGCATATATTCTCTCCATAAGACTTATTAAAAGATAAAATATCATCACTACTCACGCTATCCAGAATGAAGCTATTTAGGCTGAAGGCCGGTAGTGACCAAAT
>DAOWOC010000197.1 GCA_030642225.1 Deltaproteobacteria bacterium | reverse complement strand
GATAAATATATTTTTTATGACTTTATAGTCTTATTGAGTTTTTGCCTGGGATCTTTATCTTTTATTTTCTTCATCAATTTGTTGAGGGAAAATTATTTTACCGTACAGGTCCAAACTATACCCCTCAAGTGTCCCGGCAATTTTTTTGAATTCAGGCTCATGAAAAAGATGGGTTAAGGTTTTTTCCAATTTATACACGTTTGAGCAGTTTAAAGTGCCCTTGGGGTTGGGATTACTTTTTATATCCATATCCCGTTGGAAATAATTAAATAACTAAAAGTGAGTTTTAAAAATATTTTATGGTGAGATAAAAAATTAAATCTGATATTATTACTATGAATTTATTTTATTAAAATTAATATTTTTTTATGTTTATTACATTTTATTCTTGACAATATGCATTAATTTTATTTTATAATATGATAAGTATATTTACAGCTCAATATTATTTTTTTTCTTTTCCATTAACTTGTATTTTAATAAAGCTTATTATTTCAAAGAGTTATGCTTTTGAGATGTTTACTTTATATGGTATAATCGTTGCTGTAAGCAATATAACATAACTGTTTTTATTTAAAATATTAAAATAAGGAGGGGGGGGAAATGTTTGAAAATGAAGCCTTGAATTTATCTTTAAATTCTAATGGCCAGAGATTGTCAAATATTATATCTGGGAACTGCGCTGTCTCAGCAAGGGCAGCGGAGCATGTTCAGGTAAGGCCTTTAAAAAAAGAAGATCGGTGCCTGTTTGTTGATTTCTTTGAAACGCTATCTTCTGAAAGCAAGTATCTGCGTTTTTTTACACGCCTTAAATCTCTTCCTCCACAGCTACTTGAATGCCTGATAAATATTGACTGGGAGCGTGACGCGGCCTTTGTTGCCATACAAAAAGAACAAGATAAAAACTCTATTATTGGGACAGCACATTTAATGAGAGGATATACAAACAATATTGCAGAATTTTCAATCCTTGTCTCAAAGCCATTGTATGGTTTGGGTATTGGGGCAAAACTCCTTGAGTATAGTATCTATTTTGCGCAAGAAAACAAAATGGATTTGCTATGGGGACGCTCTTTACTATCAAATACAGGGATGATTGCCTTTTGTAAAAGGCTGGGTTTCACAATCAGAAAATCAATTTATGGAAAGGAATATGAATTGGCAGTAAACATTGATTCTTTGGATGAAAAAAGGTTGAGAAATCCTGTAAGAACAATTTTAAAGCATTAAAAATATTAGTTTGTTTTCAGGATTGCGGAATATTTACTCAGGGTTTCAGCATGATCCTTTAAACTGAGAAACCAATTTGATTGAGTGCATGCGCCATTATCTAATAACTCAATTATTTTTTGAAGAGGTGTAATAGCAATCTCATGGCCATGCAAGCCTACTGAGGTTGCATGTGCCCGGTTGATTTCTATTTCAAGATTTAACTGCTGAATCCCTGCGGCCGCCATTCTGCAGGCCTGAATCCTATCAAAAGGTGTAGGAATACCGCCCCGTTGAAAATGCCCGAGTATTGACTGTTTGATCTCAAACTGCCCTTTTCCCTCTTCTTCCATTACACGTCTGATAAAATCCGTATTATAATGTGTCGAAGCATTTTCATTGACTATCTGTATAACAAGACGTTTGCCGCTTTTAAAGCCATCTATCACCTTTTGCACCTCATCCCCCAGTTCCTTTATTGTTATACCGTCCTCAGGCAAATACGCTTTTTCCGCTCCGCTTGCAAGACCACTCATTAAGGCAAGAAACCCACATCCGGCCCCCATTACCTCTATAAGAAAGGCACGATTTGTTGAACCGGCTGTATCCCTGATCTTATCAATCGCCTCTACAATATTTGACAGCGCTGTATCAGAGCCGATTGAAAAATCGGTCAAAGGCAGGTTGTTATCTATACTGGCAGGAATACAGCATATCGGGATATCAGGCGTCTCTGTTTTCTGAAAGGCCTTGTATAATTTACAAGCTTTTTGAAATGCGTTTACACCACCTATACATAACAGGGCTGAAATTTTATGTTTTTCTAAATTCAGGACAATTTTGTCAAAATTATGAGGATCAATTAACTTGTATCTTGCGGCCCCTAGTTCAGAACCGGGTTTATTAATCCATCCGTCAACCGCCATCCAGTCCAATGGTACAAAATCCGAGTCAAGTATCCCATTAAATCCGTTTTTAAATCCTACGACCTCATAGCCGAGTTTAATAGCAAGTCTTGTGGCAATCCCTACAGCTGTATTCATCCCGGGTGCATCAGGGCCGCCTGTTAAAATAGCAATCCTGCCTTTTATTTTTTTCCCTTTTTTCACAACCGGACTCGCCATAAGTTTAAACAGGGTTAAAACATTTCCAAAGCTTGAACCTCTTAATTCAAGCGCCTTTTTATAATTACCATTTTCCAACTCATTGCGAATAGCCTCTCCTTTACTTATCACTTCTTCTAAAGGAGTAAAAACGATCTTATTGGCTATCAAACCTGCCATTTTTGGAATAGAATTCGTTTTTGATACCGCGATTTCATCGATAGCAGCTACACCGAGCCTGATGGCAAGCAGACGGTCAAATGGTGATGGAGATCCCCCACGCTGGATATGGCCGGGGACAGTAAGTCTTACATCAGTTTGAAGTTTCTGGCTTATAATATCCTTTATCGTGCTTGATTTTATGGGCAAACAATCTGTGTGACGGGCGCCTTCTGCAATAATAACTAACTGGTGACGTTGTCCGGCATGACGAGCCTGTTCCAATGTTTGCAGCATTTTTTGATGCCATCTAATGCCCATATCCTTTTCAGGTATCAGCACCCAGGTTGCCCCGCTTGCCATGGCTGTCATCAATGCCAGATATCCGCAATGCCTTCCCATTGTTTCAACTACAAAAGTTCTCTGGTGTGATGCTGCAGTTGAAGAAAGCATATCAGTGGCAACCACAATATTTCTTAAAGCGGTATCTGTACCGATTGACATATTGGTACCGTAAAGATCATTATCAATTGAACCGGGCAGCCCAATGACTTGCAGCGTGGGGGTATTTTTTATCTCTTCCTTAGTAAGCCGGCCTTCTGAGGCAAGCTGCTCCAAAAGTTCATGCCATTCATTATAGAGGACTAAAGCGCCTGTCAGAGAGCCGTCTCCTCCGATCACCACAAGGGCATTTATTCCTGTTTTGAAAAGATTCAGGGCTGCATTTGTACGACCCTCTTTTTTAAAAAATCTCTCGGACCTTGCAGTACCAAGAAATGTGCCGCCAAGGTGTAAAATTCCACCACCCTGATGCCAGTCCAATGGTTCGATCATCTTGCCGCCTTCCACAAGGCCTTCAAAACCTTCATGGATGCCAAAGACCTCCATACCCTTATCAAGCCCTCGGCGCAAAATAGCTCTTATAGCTGAGTTCATGCCTGGAGAATCTCCACCACTTGTCATGACTGCAATTTTTTTAACCATTTTTAACAACCTTTATATTGATAAGATTTGTATTTAAATATTAAATAACTCAACTTTCTGACTTGGCATAACCTTTTGGTTTTACAAATAATATGAGCCTTGCGACCAGTT
>DAOWOC010000110.1 GCA_030642225.1 Deltaproteobacteria bacterium | reverse complement strand
ATTAACACCAAAGAAGGAGATGATTATTACAAGGCGATGAGTTACTGCCTTAAATTCGCTCAAGCCAACCGGGCATTAATGATGAACCGTATGACTAAAATTATTCGTTCGGTCACCGGCGCTGTTGTTGAACATGAAGTTAATATCCATCACAACTATGCTGCGTTTGAACATCATTTTGGAAAAGATGTACTGATCCATCGTAAGGGTGCGACAAAAGCTGCCAAAGGGTTAGAAGGCATTATCCCCGGCTCAATGGGGACGAATAGTTACATTATTAAAGGGCTTGGAAATCCGGAAAGTTTCATGTCTTGCTCTCACGGTGCAGGGCGCAAGATGGGACGAAAACAGGCGAAGCGGGAATTGAAGATAGAAGATGAACAAAAAAAAATGAAAGGTGTTATCCACAGCCTGCGTTCTTTAAACAATCTTGATGAAGCCCCGGGAGCATACAAAGATATTGATGTTGTGATGGAAAATCAGAAGGATTTAATAAATATATCCGTAAAGTTATCGCCTCTTGCTGTAATCAAAGGGTGAATTTACAATTTCCAATATATACCCGGCGCAAGCCCGGCAAAAAATAAAATGTCGGCTAATTATCAATAATCCAGTCAACAAATGATTTGGGAGCTGTAAGTATATTGACAATTATATGAAACACAGGAGCGCCTATAGATTTTATCGGTTCAGGCACAACGCTTAAATCATCCAATTGACCGTAAATATGAAGATATACCACGATAAATCTTTTTTTATCATCGGTTAGAAGCCAGCCCACAAATGGCAGCGCACCAATTCCCTTGTCAATCGTTTCAAGCGGCTGGAAACCGGCCTTTATATCAAGCTTCTTTTCTTTAATTAAAAACGTTCCTAACCCGCTTGCCTGCAAAGAGGGGCTTTCCATATAAAAACCGGGGATATCAGCCACACCATCTTTTATCTCTATATTGGCCTTAAAACAATTAACAGGGTACCCCTTTTCTGTAATATTTTTTAATCCACCTTTGAATATACGGTAAGGATTTAACACGGTAAAAATCTTTGATATCACGCCATACTTACCGATCCTGATATCATTAAAATGGATATTGGCCTTGCCGTTAAGCTTGTCCATGAGATTTTCATGACCTGATGCATCTGCATCTAAAACAGCCTGCAGATCAACTGTACCATCAGTATCTTTTGGATCAATATTGAAAAAACTCTTTAGTTCCCTTAAAGGCATCCTGGAAAAATTACTGTTAATATTGATATTGCTTTTCATGTTTGGATATTGTTTTGCTTCATACCTTACAGATACCTTGCCATACGGCATTGTTATAAGTAAAGAAGGGGTAGTAATGCCTGATTTGCTCATTGTTGATGAAATATTCAAATCCTCATATGGAAGCAAACCGATATGACCGCTGGTAAGACTTATGACGCCATCAAGAGAGTCCACCACAGAAAAAAGCCCTTTGATTTTATCAAACAATGATGACTCGTATGAAACAGGCGATAGATCAATATTTTCACCCTTTATTTGATAATAGATAGTATCTTTAAAAATATCAGATGAACTAATATTAATTATTGCCTCGCCTTTATCCTTTTTTAAATTTATCCCTATTGCATCAACTGAAAAATCTTTAAAATAAATCATGCCATCTACGTCAATATTTGATGATGAATAAAAGGAAAAATCATCAAACTCTAAAAAACCATTGATTAAAGGCCTTTTTAAAGATGAATCAAACTTCAAATAAAGTTCAGTATCTATCTTGCCTGTAAAAGTACCAGCAAGCCCATTTAAAGAGGTAATATTAAAAACAGACGGTTCAATGCTCTGTTTTGGGATACTAAGGCTAAGTAATTTATCAGTTTTAAATTTTATATCCCTGACAATAATACCTGACTTCGGTTGTTCCATTTTTAATTCATTAATGCAAAACATATCAAAATCAGCATCCCCTGAAAATGCCAGTACAAGTTTATCGCCTTTTAAGGCAAAAATATTGTCCATAAAAGAAAATTCAATGTCCCTGGATGGCACTTCAAGACTCCCTTTAAAAAAGTCGCGTTTCTTCTGAAAACCACCGAGTACACCTGTTGTCATAACCGGCAGCCCACTTATGTTCAGTGTTACATCCTTCCAGTCTCCTCCATTGCTATTAATTTTTAAAGGGCCGTTTATTTTTTCTATCCTGTTTTTTAATTCGCCAACATTCAAAGACATATTTTCAAAGGATAGATCAACACCAAATTCAATTATACCATCACCTGCCATAGGTCCTTCAATATTTAAATTAAGTAAAAATCGACCTTCAGGATCCTTTAATATCCCTTTAATTTCACTTAAGACCTTAGGCAATGCCCAACTTTCAAGAACATACCATCCCTCAAGCGCATCCATATTTCCAGATGCCTTGACGCTAAAGCAAGGTATATCTTCCGCCAACTTTCCAAAATATAAATCAACCTTTTCTATAACAGATTTTTCTGTAAGACCACTTATGTTAAAAATTCTCAAGTCACCGTCACGATAAGTCAAATCACCCTTAATATTATAAGCTAAAGGGCTGCCATTCCCCTGATCATAAACCATATCCTCAAGCCCGGCAGTAATTGAAAGTCGCTGCCATATTTTAGACCTGCCATCGGTGCCGGGCGTAATCCTGACAGAACTCACGTTAATAAAACCGGAGCGTATACGATCGCAAATAAGCTCTTCAAGTATAGGATTTATTAGACCAAAAGGGACAAAAGGAACTAATAACCTGTAAGGAAGACGTCCAAGAGAAAATTCCAAAGGTATGCCTTTCTCCTTAGTGTCTTTAAGGACAATAAGCTTATCGCCAATACGCATACTGAAATCATCAAATCTGATACCTGTATCATCAATAAAAATATCCCAGTCAATATCAAAGTCATCTTTATCCTGAGCATCAGAAGAATCCTGGATAAACGGATAATCATGCCATACGATCTGCCCACTGGTATTCAAGCCCTTTTGAGCCTCCCACTTAATAAATGTTCTGACATTAACCATGCCTGACAAACCGCTTGTCTCAAGCAAATTATCCAATATCGCAGGGTCAAAACTATCAATCTCAATCCTGGCACCGATTCTATCCGGTTTAATATCAGCCATAACCCTGACTAAAGCATCTTTTTGTGATGCAAGCTCGCCACGAGCAGTAAAAAGGCCATAGTTTCCATGCAGATCAACATGGTTAAATAAAACCTTTTTGTTTTTTGTAATAATAACCTCACCATTTCTGATAATCCAGCTTACCGGAAAAAATCCGAACTTCATGTCTGATGTTTCATCAGACCATCTTCTCTTGATATATATCTTTGGATTACTGATAAACAGAGACGCTTCTTTAAATCTCAAAAACAACAGAGATTTAAAGGATATCTTCAACCTGCTTTCAGGTAAAAAGGCAATATCCGATATCTTTAAATCCCTGATAAAAATTTCAGGGGATACCCTGAAATCAATCTCTATACGCCCGGCCTGAATTTTTTCCCCGTAAAACAACGTCAAGGCAGAGGAAAATGCCCGTGCCGGAAGTCTGACTTTAAAATCATTTAATGAAAGGGTTATAAAAAGACTTGAAATAATAATAATAAAAGCACAAATCCCGCAGATTATAATTTTTTTTTTCAATTCCTTTTTCAATTTCCATGGACCTCTTAAAAACCATTATTTATTATCTTATTTAAAATAATATAGATAATAAATGGTTTTTTGAAAAATACTTTGATAGAACCATTACCTTATGTTATTCATTATCAGAATAAAATCCATTTAATCAATATACAATTTTTTATGTCAAAAGAATTCGGACACATATTATTTGCTATAAAAGTCCTTGAGATATTGCCGAATAAAAAATTATCCCGTCTGCTCAATCAGCATAAAAAATTATATCTATGGGGTTCCATTCTGCCTGACTCCACTTATTATTTCAAGGATATCATTCCTGTACCCGAGCCTTTTAAACTCTCTGAAACCATCCATGGTGATTATGGTGAAAATTTATATACGTTTATATCATGTCTTGGGAATAATGGGAGGAAAGCTGGAAAAAACAACGAGCTGCTGTGGCCTGTAATCGCAGGCATTATTACTCATTATGCCCTTGATACGGCTATTCATCCGATAATCCGGAAATGGGAAATGACTTCTGATGAACCTGATACCCTGCACCGTTTAATTGAATCATGGCTTGATAAAAAAATATTTGATAACTTCGGGATTGTGCCTGACCATAAATTTTTAAAAAATTTAAGCCATATGCCTGATAATTTTGTATTGAACAATGTTACCGCCTGCATATCAAATTTGTTTAAAAAAAAGAAAGGTAATCTCAGTATAAAACAATATCTTTACATCTCAAGTATCTTACAAAAATCATGTCTTTATATCTTCTCATCGCCACTATTAAAATTCATAGTCACCAGTCAAAATAAAAACAAAAAAAACCTTTCAAAGTATCAGGCGCTTTTTATACCCTCTAAGCACGATAAGCTCCCAATACATCTTGAAAATATTGACTGGGCTCATCTTAAAATAACCTGGATAAATGAGATTGAACATGCTGCTGAAAAGATCGAAAAATCATGGGAGATATTTTATCATTAAATTTAATAGTCTTCCCTTTGTGATAGTATAAGTAACATTTTAATCAACATTAATACCTATATATATTGGAAATATGTATATTAGAAAAATTATAATAAAAAGTCGAAAAGATGGCAGACAATATTATACATATAGACTGGTTAAATCCGAACGAACTGCAACAGGAGTCAATCAGCACACATTAATCAATCTTGCCCGGGCTTAACGTGCATATTTATTATTGTGTGATATTAAGTGCATTCCTCATTCATTCTTTCATACACTTTTTTCATCATCAATTCTTTCACCAGTCCGCCGAATGACCGGTCTTCCAGTATTTTTTCAAAAATTTCCTGATTTTGATCCATTCGTTCGATCAGTTTGTCAATAAACATCTCTTCAAACGCGTATTT